>JAEYTM010000185.1 GCA_023434015.1 Pseudomonadota bacterium
CGTCGGCAGCGCGGCGGCGGGCCTGGTCGGCAAGAGTGTCGGCCGCAACACCGCATCCTTCGTGAAGCGGCTGTTCAGCGGGAAGAAGAACAAGGAGGAGCCCCAGGCCCTTCAGGCAGCCGCGACACCGGCGCCATGGGCCGAACACAACGCGGTCGCCGCCGCGGCGACGGCGCCCGAGCCGCCGTTGCTGGTCCTGCCGCGGGCGGAACATTCAGCCGCAGATGCAGCGGCGCCTCAGCCGCTCGCGGAAACCGCGCCGTTGATGATCGAGGCGCCAGCCACGCCGCAAGCCGCGACGGAGGCCACACCAGGGGTTGCAATTATGAACCCTTAAGAAGTGGCGGCGCAGATCGTCGACCCAGGATGGAGCGGCCCCGATGAGCGCAGACAGCACCAGCAGCCGCCGCGACCTCGTCGCCCGGGTGGCGACGCTCGAGCTGGTCGTCGCCGATCTGATCGAGGTCCTCTGGCGGCTCGACCCAGCGGCCATGGAGAGGCAGGCGCAGGAGGCCCGCCGCGACCTGGAAACCCATGACAGCCGCTCCGCCCCGGCAGGCGCGGAGCATCAGCGTGACCGGCTGCGGGGGGTCCTGCAGGACCGGCGCCGCCGGCTTGAGCACCGCCGCCGGCCGCGCGGAGCCGCGAGGTCCTGAGCCCATGCAACCCGGGGTTAAGGGACCCCGCGCTAGCATGCCTGTCCACCTGGAGAGCCCGTCGTGTCTATCGGGGCCCATCGGCTGCTCGGCTTCGCCTTCGCGACGGCGGATCTCTTCATCGAGGTCTCGCGCGAGGGAAGGATCGCCTATGCTATGGGTGCAAGCCAGTCCCTGTCAGGCGCGGAGGTAGACAGCCTGGTTGGTCGTCCCTGGCGGGATTTTGTCGATCCCGCCGACGGACCGATGGTCGAGGCGCTGTTCGACGGGCTGGAGCCTGGCCTTCGCGCAGGCCCAACTCTGGTCCGGCTGGCGGACGCGAACGACGGCATCGCGAGGGCGGTGTCGCTCTCGGCCTTCCGCCTCCCCGAGAACGGCGGCGCGCTGTCCTGCGCCTTGTCCTGGGCCAGTCCTGACGCCGCGCCGGCGGCCGGCGACCTGCACGATCGCGAAACCTTCGAAGCCGTGGCCGGGGCCCTGTTGCAGACGGCCAGGTCTACCGGCGCCAACCTGGAGCTGGCGCTGATCGAACTGGAGGGCCTGTCGGATGCGCGCCAAGCCGCCGCCCCGGCCGACCGCCAGGCGCTCGACACCCGCCTGGCCGGCGTGCTCCGCGCCCAGGCTCACGGGGGCGCGGCCACAGAACTCGGGGACGACCGCTTCGCCCTGGTTCGTCCGCGCGGCGAGGCTACGGAAGTCCTCGCCCAGCGGGTGGCGAAGCTGATGTCGGTCGGCCCTCACGGGCCCATACGCCCACGCGCCGAAGCCCTCCCGCTGAGGGCTGAGGGCCCCTCCCGTCAGGCCGTGCGCGCCCTGCGTTACTCGCTGGACAGCTTCCTGCGGGAGGGACTGGCCGGCTCGCCGGCAGGCGACCTGTCCGAGGCCCTGGGCAGGGCGATGGAGCGGACGCTGACCGAGGTCGGCGCGCTAGGCTCGGCGATCCGCGACCGGCGGTTCCGGTTGGTTTACCAGCCGGTGGTGCGGCTGAGGGACCGCTCCATCCACCACTACGAGACCCTGGTCCGCTTCGGCGACGAGGAGAGCCCGTTCCCCCGTATCCGCATGGCCGAGGAGATGGAGCTGATCGAGCCGCTCGACAGCGCCATCCTGGAGACCGCCGTCGAGATGTTGACGCGCACGGAGGGGCTGAAACTGGCGGTGAACGTCTCCGGCAGGACGATCGCCAGTTCCGCCTTCGTGGCCCGCGCCTGCGGGCTCATAGCGCGCAACCCGACGGCGCGCGGCCGGCTGATGTTCGAGTTGACCGAAAGCGCCGCCCTGGACGACCTCGGGCTGGCCGATCGCCACCTGCAGGCGCTGCGCGAGCAAGGCTGCGAGATCTGCCTCGACGACTTCGGCGCCGGCGCCGCGTCGCTGGCCTATCTCCAGCAACTGCGGCTGGACGTTTTGAAGATCGATGGCCGCTACATCCGCGACCTGCAGCACGGAGGCCGCGAGGCGACCTTCGTCAAGCACCTGGTCAAGATGTGCGCCGAAATGGGGGTCCGGACCCTGGCCGAGATGATCGAGACCCCGGCTGCCGAGGAGGCTGTGCGCCTGGCGGGCGTCGACATGGGTCAGGGGTGGCTCTACGGCGCGGCCACCGACACCCCCGACGCCGAGGTGCGCGCCGTCGAGCGCCTGCACGCCCGGGTCCGGCCGGCATTGAGCCGCTAGCGCTTCCCGGAAAGCGGGCATAGGCTGATTTCCAAGGGCGGTTACGCGCGCCTGGACCGGTCCGCGACCGTCTGACTTCGCGCCAGGATGCATCTGAACCCGGGGGACTTCGGGGACATCCTTGGCGCCAAAGCTGATGGGAGGACGACCATGCCAATCCAGACCGCGGGGTCCGTACGAGCCTTGGCGCTCGTGGGCCCCACAAGCGCCGGCAAGACCACCCTGTTGGAAGCGCTGCTGCTGGCGACCGGAGCCATCGATAGGCGAACCGGCGGAGGCGGCGACAAGGTCGGAGATTCCAGCCCGGAGGCGCGGGCGCGCGGTCATTCCGTCGAGGTCAACCTCGCCGACTTCGAGTTCATGGGCGACCGCTACGCGGTGATCGACTGTCCCGGGTCGCTCGAGTTCTGCGCGGAGGTGGACGCCGCCCTGCCCGCCGTCGACCTGGCCATCGTGGGCGCCGAACCCGACCCCGCCACGGCCGCCCTGCTGCAGCCGACTCTGCGGGAGCTGGAGCGGCTGGGCGTGCCGCACGCCCTGTTCGTCAACAAGATGGATCAGGCACACGGCAGCCTGACGGAGTTGCTCGGCGCCCTGGCCCCGGTCAGTTCAGCGCCGCTGGTCGCGCGACAGATTCCCACCTGGACCGGTGAGCGGGTATCGGGCTTCATCGACCTGGCCCTCGAGCGCGCGTTCGTCTACCGGCCCGGCGAGCCGTCCCAGCAGGTGGATATCCCCGGCGAGTTGCGCGACGCGGAGACCGAGGCGCGGTTCCACATGCTGGAGCAGATCGCCGACTTCGACGACGCCCTGCTGGAGCAGCTGCTTTCCGACGTCACCCCCAGCCGCGACGCCGTGTTCGCCGACCTCGTGCGCGAGATGAACGAGGGCCTTATCGTGCCGGTGTTCTTCGGCTCCGCCTCCAACGGCTTTGGGGTCCGTCGGCTGCTGAAGGCCCTGCGGCACGAGACGCCACCGCCCCAGCGGGCCGCCGAACGGCTCGGCCTGGACGCCGGCGCCTATGTGCTGAAGACCGCCTACGCCGGGCAGTCGGGCAAGCTCGCCTATGCGCGGGTGTTCGGCAGAAGCCTGGACGACGGCGCAGAGCTGACGCTGCCGGACGGTGAGAAGGGGCGGGTCGGCGGGCTTTTCTCAATTCAGGGGGCGGCGCTCAAGAAGGTCGCCAGCGCGCCGCCCGGGGAGATCGCCGCGATCGGCAAGGTGGACGCTGCGGTCGCCGGCCAGGTCCTGTCGCTGACGGGCAGGCCTCAGGAGGTGCGCAGCGCGGTGCGGCCCCGCCGGCCGCTGTTCGCCGTCGCCCTCTCCGCCCGCAACCACAAGGACGACGTCCGCCTGTCGGGGGCGCTGGGCAAGCTGGTCGACGAGGACCCCGGGTTGCGGCTGACCCATGACGCCGAGGCGCGCCAGGTGCTGCTGGCCGGCCAGGGCGAGGGTCATGTGCGGCTGGCCCTGGAAAGGCTCAAGCGCCGCTTCGGGGTGGAGATCGACACCGAGCAGCCGCGCACCCCATACCGGGAGACGATCCAGCGCGGGACCTCCCATCGGGCGCGGCACAAGAAGCAGTCCGGCGGCCACGGCCAGTTCGCCGACATCTCCATAGAGGTCCGCCCCCTTCCCCGGGGCTCGGGCTTCGTCTTCCAGCAGAAGGTGGTCGGCGGCGCGGTGCCCAAGCAGTGGATCCCGGCGGTGGAGCAGGGTGTCCGCGACGGCCTCGCCAAGGGGCCGCTGGGATTTCCGGTCACCGACCTGGAGGTCACCCTGACCGACGGTCAGACGCACAGCGTCGATTCCTCCGAAATGGCCTTCCGCCTGGTCGGTCGCATGGCGATTGAGGAGGCGCTGCGCAGCTGCGGGTCGATCCTGCTGGAGCCGATCGAGAAGCTGACGGTCTATTCGCCCTCTCCCCACGCCTCGAACGTGACCTCGGCCCTCACCGCCCGGCGCGGCCAGATCCTCGGCCTCGCTCCTCGGGAAGACTGGCGCGGCTGGGAGCGAATCGACGCCTACCTGCCGCAGAGCGAACGCCAGCAGTTGATCGCCGAACTGCGCGGCCTGACCCAGGGGCTGGGCGCCTTCGAGGCCGACTTCGACCACATGGCGGAACTGACCGGACGGCTGGCGGCGGAGGCCGCGCAGGCGGCCCGGCCAGGGGCCTAGGGCGGCCAGGAGCGCCCCCGAAGGCCGCGCCGCGAGCCCCAGGGGCCGCCACGGTCTTCGAGGACCTTCCATGGAGCGGCGGGATCTCTATCCCGCGCCCCGAAACGCTAGGCGCCGGCGGTCTCCGCCTGCGCCGCCGCCACCAGAGCGTCGTCGAGCTGATTGGCCCGGTGCGCCGCCGGACGATCGTCGATCATCTGCACGTAACGCTCGAACGCCGGACGCTTTTCGATGGAGCCGAACTGCAGGCCCCACCCGAGATGAGAGCCAACGTAGAGGTCGGCGGCGGTGAAGCTGTCGCCGACGAGATAGTCGCGGCCGTCGAGCGCCCCTTCCAGGGCGTCCAGCACGTCGGCGTAGCAGCCGTAGCCGGCCATGCCGCGACGCTCCGCCGGCACCTCGAAGCCCAAGGCCTGATTGGTGACAGCCGCCTCCAGCGGCCCGGCCGCGAAGAACAGCCATCGATAGTAGGGCCCGCGCAGGGGATCGCCGACCGGGGGCGCCAAGCCGGCCTCCGGGAAGATGTCGGCGAGATAGGCGCAGATCGCGGCCGTCTCGGTCACCACCACCTCGCCGTGGCGGAGCGCCGGCACCTTGCCCATCGGATTGATCGCCAGGTAGTCCGGCGACTTCATCCTCGTGAACTCGAGCACCTCGGCACGGTAGGGCCTGCCGACCTCCTCCAGCATCCAGCGCGCGATACGGCCGCGCGACATGGGGTTGGTGTAGAGCACCAGGTCATCTGACATGGCATGTTCCTTCTGGCTGGAAACGGACGCCAATGTCGTAAGCATGCGCTGCTGACAACGGACTGTCAGCAGCGATGACCCGCGGGCGTCAGGTCCGGCCTGAAGCGATGTACCGGTCGACGGCGCCTTCCAGGACCGTCAGGGGCACGGCGCCGATCAGCAGGCCGGTGTCATGGAACCGGCGCAGGTCGAAGCGCGGCCCCATCGCCGCCCGCGCCTTGTCGCGCAGTCGCAGCCAGGTGAGCTTGCCGACCATGTAGCTGCAGGCTTGCCCCGGCCAGACGCAGTAGCGCTCGATCTCCGTCGTCGCCGAGCTGGTCGGGCTTCCGTCGATGGCGCTCATGGTCTCGATGGCCCGTTCGCGGCTCCAGCGTCGGGCGTGCAGGCCGGTGTCGACCACCAGGCGCGCGGCGCGGAACAGCGAGGCCTGGATCTGGCCCAGCTCGTTCAGCGGTGTCTTCTCGTAGACGCCCATCTCCTTGGCCAGCTGCTCGGCATAGAGCGCCCAGCCCTCGCCGTAGGCGGAGAAGAAGGTCGCCCGGCGAATCATCGGCAGGTCAGCCTCCTGCTGCAGGGCGATCTGCATATGATGCCCCGGCACCGCCTCGTGATAGGTCAGGGTCGGCAGGGTCCAGGTGGGGTTTTCTGCGGTGTCCCGCAGGTTAATCCAGTAGATTCCCGGCCGCGAGCCATCCAGGGTCGGCGTGTTGTAGTAGCCGCCGGGCGCGCCCGCCTCGATGAAGGTCGGCACCCGGCGGACCTCCACCGGAGCCTTCGGCAGGGTCGAGAACATCTGCGGCAGATGCGTGCTCATCTCGCGGACCTGGGCGTTCAGGTCGGCGATCAGCTTCTCCTTGCCCGCGTCCGTGTTGGGGTAGTGGTACCGGGCGTCCTTGAACAGCGCCTGGATCCGCTCGCCGACCGTCCCGCGGGTGTAGCCCGCCCCGGCAAGGATGACCTCGGCCCGCGCGGACAGTTCGCGCGCCTGGTCGAGGCCCATCTGGTGGATCTCGTCCGGCGTCAGGGTAGTGGTGGTCGAGTCCTTCAGCGAGAGGGCGTAGTAGGCCTCGCCGTCCGGCAGCCTCCAGGCGCCGGCGTCGTGCACCGCCCGGGGCCGGATATCGTTCATCAGGGCGATCTGGCGATTCAGGGCCGGGACCACGCGTTCGGAATAGAGGCGCGCGGCCTGCCCTGCGTAGTCGCCGCCGATCCCCTTCTCGCGCGCGCGGCCGGCCACCGAGGTGACCAGCGGCGAGTCCTCCGGCCGGCCGATCAGGCCCTGCATCTGGGTCAGGGTCCGGTCGACCACGAAGTCGGGCGGAATGACGCCGAGGCCGATGTCGTGCCGGGCCCGCTCGGTTTCGTGGTCCATCACCTCGGCGAAGGCGGACAGGCGCAACAGGTAGGCGTCGGCGTCGGCCTTGGTCTCGATGGTGTGCTGGGTGCCGAGGAAGTCCGGGGTCTGCTGATAGGCGCCGGTGAGCTGAGACAGCACATAGGGTTGCCCGACGCCGGCGTATCCGTAGCTGAACCGCCGGTTGCCCTCGTCCGCCACCTCGGTGGTGAACAGCACGCTGTCGTAATTGACCGCGGGCATGCCGCTGAGCGCCGAACGGTCGATGGCACGCAGGCGGCGAAGCTGGTCGGCCGTGCGCCGCTTGTCCTGCGCCAGGTCAGCCAGGGACGCGCCGTCGAGCTGCGACTTGGCCGCGGCGCGGGCGTCCTTGTCGAGGCCGAGCTGGGTCACGCTCTCCGGAGAATGATCCAGCATCTCCTGGAATATCTGGTCGAGGACCGTCCTCAGCCGCGCCTCGGCGTCGCTGCCGGTAGGAAGCGATTGCGCGAGAGCGCCCGAGCCGGCGAGCGCGGCGGTCGCGCCGGCGGACAGCAGCAGATTGCGGCGACTGAGCATGGCGAGAGCATCCGATGTAACCTGTGACACCCAGGCTTAAGGCTCAGGAACCGGGCGCCGCAAGCCGGCTGCCGTTAAATTCCGGTAATGCGGGCGGCGCCGGACGTCGTCGGCTGCTATGCCGACGGTTCAGCCGAGAGGAATCTGCCCCATGTTCCGCGCGTCACACCTCGCCCTGCCCGCGCTGATGGCCATGGCCCTCGCCGCCCCCGCCCTGGCCGCCCCCGCCGATCCGCAGACGAGGCGGATCGAGGCCATCGTCGCCAGCGCGCCGTTCAAGGCGGCGGTCGCGGTGCTGGATCGCGATCACGAGCGCACCGTCGCCGACACGATCGCGCTGACAGAGATTCCCGCGCCGCCCTTCAAGGAGCGCGCCCGCGCCGAGGCCTACATGGCCATGCTGAAAGCCCACGGCCTGTCCGATGTGGAGATGGATGCCGAAGGCAACGTCATGGGGCTCCGCCGCGGGACCGGCCCGGCCGGGCAGCCTTTGGTGGTGCTGGCCGCTCACCTCGACACCGTCTTCCCGGAAGGCACGGACGTGAAGGTGCGCCGCGAAGGGACGAAGCTTCACGCGCCCGGCGTCGCCGACGACACCCATAGCCTGGCGGTCCTGCTGGCCTATGTGCGGGCTCTGGACGAGGCGAAGATCCGCACCCGGCGCGACATCCTCATCGTCGGCAACGTCGGCGAGGAGGGACCCGGCGACCTGCGCGGCGTCCGCCATCTGTTCACCGAGGGCAGGTACAAGGACCGCATCGCCGCCTTCTTCTCCATGGACGGCACGGACCCCAGCCGCGTGATCTATGCGGCGGTCGGCTCTCGCCGCTACCGCGTGACCTTCAAGGGGCCGGGCGGCCACAGCTATGGGGCCTTCGGCATCGTCAATCCGATGGGGGCGATGGCCAGGGCGGTGGTGGCGTTCAACGAGATCGAGGTCCCGGCCCAGCCGCGCACCACCTATGCCGCCAGCGTGGTCGGCGGCGGCACGTCGGTGAATTCCATCCCCGACGCCATCTGGCTGGAGGTGGACATGCGCTCCGAGGGCAAGGAAGAGCTCGCCGCCCTGGACGGCAGATTCCAGCAGATCGTGGCCGACGCCGCCGCCGCCGAAAACGCCGCCCGCTCGACGGCGGCGGGCGGGGTCACGGCCGAGCTGAAACTGATCGGCGACCGGCCGACGGGGGCGACCCGAGCCGACGCCGAGATCGTGCAGGTGACCGCCGCGGCGGTCAGGGCCGCCGGCTACGCCCCGGTGCTGGCCGCCGCCTCCACCGACTCCAACCTGCCGATCAGCCTCGGCATCCCCGCCGTGACCATCGGCTCCGGCGGGACGGCGGGCCGCGCCCATGCGCTGGACGAGTGGCTGGATGTCGCAAAGCCGGAAAGCGTGCGCGGCCAGGCCGTCGGCCTGGCGGCCGTGCTCGCCATGGCCGGATCGTGACCACGCCGCGTATGGCCGCCGTTGTCGGCGGCGGACCGGCCGGTCTGATGGCGGCGGAGGTGCTGAGCGCCGCCGGCGTCGCGGTGACCGTGCACGACAGGATGCCCTCGGTCGGCCGCAAGCTGCTGATGGCCGGTCGCGGAGGTCTGAACCTCACCCATTCGGAAGGCCTGGAGCTCTTCATCGCCCGCTACGGCGCGGCGGCGGAGCGGCTGCGGCCGATGATCGAGGCCTTTCCGCCTGCGGCGCTGGTCGCCTGGGCCGAAGACCTCGGACAGGCGACCTTCGTCGGTTCCAGCGGCCGCATCTTTCCGTGCGCCCTGAAGGCCTCGCCCCTGCTGCGCGCGTGGCTGGCCCGGCTGGCGGCGCAGGGCGTCGAGATCCGCACCCGCTCCGAATGGCTCGGCTGGGACGAGGGCGGCGCGCTGCGGTTCCGCACCGCGGCCGGCGAGATCGAGACCCACGCGCCGGACGCCACCGTGCTGGCCCTGGGCGGCGCCAGCTGGCCCAGGCTGGGGTCGGACGGCGCTTGGGTCGGGACGCTGGCGCTCGCAGGAGTGGACGTCGCCCCGCTGCACCCGGCCAATGTCGGCTTCGACGTGGCGTGGAGCGCGGTGTTCCGCGACCGCTTCCAGGGCCAGCCGCTGAAGAACGTGGGCTTGCGGTTCGGTGACCACATCCTGCGCGGCGAAGCGATGGTCACAGGGCAGGGGCTGGAGGGCGGCGCGATCTATGCCCTGTCGGCCCAACTGCGCGACGCCGTCACCGCGACTGGAGAGGCGATCCTGGAATTCGACCTGAAGCCCGATCAGTCGATCGCCCAGCTCACCGACCGGCTGCAGGCGCCCCGTGCGGGCCTGACGGCGACCAACTACCTGCGCAGAATCCTGCACCTGTCGCCGGTCGAGATCGGCCTGCTGCGGGAGGCGCACGGGGTCGATCTGCCGACTGCGCCGGGCGCCCTGGCGCGCCGGATCAAGAGCGTCCCGATCCGGTTGACCGGCGTACAGCCGATCGCCCGGGCGATCTCCAGCGCCGGTGGGGTGGCGCTGACGGCGGTGGACGAGGGATTGATGCTCGCCAACCGCCCCGGCGTCTTCGTCGCCGGGGAGATGCTGGACTGGGAGGCGCCCACCGGCGGCTACCTGCTGCAGGCCAGCTTCGCCAGCGGCGTGGCGGCGGCCAGGGGCGTGCTGGGGCGCGCCTAGAGCCGGCGACGGAACAGCGAGAACAGACGTTCCCAGTGCCGTTCGGCAGCGTCCCGGTCATAGGCCGCGCGCCGCGGGAACACGAAGCCGTGGCGAACGCCTGGATAGAGCTCCACCTCGGCCTTCACCCGATGAACCCTCAGCGCCTGGGCCAGCGCCTCGACGGTTTCCAGCGGGGCGTACTGGTCGTGCTCCGCGCAGGCGAAATAGAGTTCGCCCTTCGCCTTCCGGCCGGCGAGATGCGGACTGTCGGCCTGGTCCGTCACCAGCCGGATTCCATGGATCGAGGCCGCCGCCGCGATACGCTCGGGATGCCGTGCGGCCACGTTGATCGCGTACTGGCCGCTCATGCAGTAACCGATCGCCGCGGCCTTGCGGTTGCTGGCCGCCGGATCGCGCCGGGCGAAGGCCAGCAGGGCGTCGGCGTCGTCCATGACGCCGGTCATGGTGAGCGTCGCCATCAACTCGAACATCCTGGCCCGACGTTCGGCCTCCGGCAGCGGCGGCAGGTCCGCCAGGTCCATCACCCCCTGACGATAATAGAGGTTGGGCAGCATCACGTAGTGGCCGACGCTGGCCAGCCGCCGCGCCATGTCGCGCAATTCCTCGCGGATTCCCGGCGCATCCATGAAGAACAGGACGACCGGATGCGGGCCTTCCCGCTCGGGATGAGCGATGAAGGTCGTCATCGTTCCGTCGGCCGTGGGCAGGCCCACGGTCTGCTCGATCACGGCAGAGGATCCGGCGCCGGCGTGCCGCTCATCGCCGCGACTTGTCGTCGAGCACGTTGAGGCGGCGGACAGTCAGTTCATCGATCTCCAGTCGCTTCAACCGCACCCGCCCCAGGGCCATCCGCCCGACCACCAGGCGGCCGATCGAGACGGCCCCGACGGCGAGCGCGCCGAGAGCCAGGGCGCCGACCACCGCGACGCCGAGGGCTCCGGCGCCGACGGCGCCGGAAGGACGGGCCAGAACGGCGCGTCGGCGCGCCGGCACAAGGTCGCTCATGGGCCGACTCCTGCTGAAGACAGGCCCGAGCCTAGCACGCCTCAGGCCGCCTTCTGCAGCTCCAGCTTTACCCGTTCGGCGAGGGTCTTGATGTCGATGGGCTTGGGCAGGAAGGAGACGTTGTCCTCGCCCTCCAGCAGGTCGGAGAATTCGCTCTCAGCATAGCCGGAGATGAACATCACCGGGGCCGCGCCCAGATACTGACGGGCCTGTTTGAGCAGGTCCGGCCCCTGCATGCCGGGCATGACCACGTCGGAAATCATCAGGTCGATGGCGCCGGCGTGGCGTTCGGCCAGCTCCAGGGCCTCCTCGCCGCTGGCCGCCTCGATCACCTCGTAGCCGCGGGCGCGCAACAGCTTGGCGGCGACGCCGCGCACCGCGTCCTCGTCCTCGACGAACAGGATGCGACCGGCTCCCGACAGGTCGCGGGCGACCGTCCGCTTGGGCGAGGGCGGCGCAGGGGGCGCCACGGCCCCGGCCGCCGGAACATGGACCGGCAGGAAGATGCGGAACGCCGCCCCTTCGCCCGGCCGCGAGTCGACCGAGATCCAGCCATCCGACTGCTTGACGATCCCGTACACCGTCGCCAGGCCGAGGCCGGTGCCCTCACCGACCGGCTTGGTGGTGAAGAAGGGGTCGAAGATCTTGTCGAGCACGGCCGGCGGGATGCCGGGGCCGTCGTCGGAGACCTCGATCAGGGCCTGGTCGCCTTCGGCGACGGCGTAACCGAGCTGGGCGGCCTGTTCCTGGGTGACGCGGGCGGTGCGGATGCGCACCTGGCCGCCGCCGTTGGCGCGGACCGAGTCGCGGGCGTTGACCGCCAGATTCATCACCGCCGTCTCGAGCTGGCTGCGGTCGGCGCGCACATGCGGCAGGTTGCGGCCGTAGTCAGTCGTCAGCTTGACGTCCTCGTAGAGCACCCGGCGCAGCAGCACCTCGAACTCGCTGATCAGTTCGCCCAGGTCGAGGATCTCGCGCTGGACCGTCTGTTTCCTCGAGAAGGCCAGCAGCTTGCGGACGAGGTCGGCGGCGCGGGCCGACGTCTGCTTGATCTCATTCAGCCCCTCGTAGGACGGATCGCCGACCGGATGGCGCGCCGCCAGCACGTCGAGCTGCATGAAGATGGCGGTGAGCAGATTGTTGAAGTCGTGGGCCACCCCGCCGGCGAGCTGACCGATGGCCTGCATCTTCTGACTCTAGGCGAGCTGCAGTTCGATCTGCTTCTGGTCGGAGACATCGACCAGATAGGCGACCCAGCGGCCGTCGCTCTTCGCCAGATAGAGGTGAGCGATGCGGGTCGGGTCGTGGGCCAGCCGCACCTCAAGCGCTCCGGCGTTGGTTCCGGCCGCCAGCCGCTGGGCGGCGTCGGCGCGAGAGGCGGGCTCGATCAGGTCGCCGAACGCCTGGCCGGGCGCGCCGGCGCCGGCCACCGCCTTCAGGGCCGGATTGGCCTCGACGATGGTGGCGGCGAAGGGGTCCTCGCCGTCGAGCAGGGCGGCCCCGAAGGGGGAGGCGGCGGCGAAGGCGTCCAGCACCTTCGGCGGCGGGCTGGAAGCGGTGGAGAAGGCGGTGATCACTTCCAGAGCGGCGGTCGGAAGCGCCAGGGCGCCCGGACCGTGGCCGCCGAGCCGCACGAGGAAGCGGCGCGGCCCGAGCGGGGAGACGACCGCCTCGTGTTCGGCGCCGTTGGTGCGGATCGAGGCGCGCCCGACATCGCCACGGCGGGCGGTCTTGAAGGCCCCGAACAGGCTGGAGGCCGCGGCGCCGCTCTTGGGCAGGCGGGCGGCGGCGCCGAAC
>JAEYTM010000193.1 GCA_023434015.1 Pseudomonadota bacterium
TGGAGGTCGACCGCACCTGGAGCCGCCCGGCCGCCGCCGGCATGAACGGCGCCGGCTTCATGACCGTGACCAACCGCGGCAAGACCGCCGACGCCCTGGTGTCGGTGGAGACCACCGCGGCGCGGAAGGCCGAGATCCACCGCTCGAGCACGGCCGGCGGGGTCATGTCGATGCAGCGCCTGGAGCGGGTGACGATCCCGCCCGGCGGCACGGTGACCTTCGCCCCCGGCGGCGCCCACGTGATGCTGATGGGCCTGAGCCGGCCGCTGAAGACCGGCGATCGCGCCCCCGCGACCCTGACCTTCGCCAGCGGCGCGAAGTTCAGGGTCGAGTTCGCCGTCGGCACGGGCGCCGCGCCGGCCGCGGCGCCGGACCCGCACGCGCACCACTAGTCCGGGCACCGGTCGCGGGGCGTAACCCCCCTTGGCGGCGAACCTGAAGAAAATGTAACGGGTGTAACAACCCGCGACGGAGTCATGGTCGCGCAGCATTTTTCTTGAGAGTGACTATCCATGAAAACCCTCTGGCTCGGCGCCGCCGCGGCGGCCGCCCTCCTCGCCGTATCGCCGGCCTTGGCGCAGACCACCGGAGCCTCCGCCGGAGCCCCTGGGGCCACGCCCGGCGGCGCGGCGGCGGCGGACCTGTCCAAGGCGCCGCGCATGGGGACCTGGGGCTTCGACCTGGCGGGTCGCGACACGGCGATCCCGCCGGGCCAGAGCTTCTTCGACCACGCCAACGGGACCTTCATCCGCGAGCTGGTGATCCCCGCTGACCGTTCGACCTATGGCGCCTTCAACGCCCTGGACGAGCTGTCCCAGGCGCGGATGCGGGCGGTGACCGAACAGGCCGCCGCCGACCGCGCCGCCACGGGGCCGCGGGCGCAGGTGGGCGCGCTCTACCGCAGCTTCATGGACGAGGCGCGCGTCGACGCCCTTGGCGCCCGTCCGCTGTCGGCCGACCTGCAGCAGATCCGCGCCGCCCAGAGCCATCAGGACGTCGCCCGGCTGATGGGCCGCGCGCAGCGCGACTTCGGCTCCGCCTTCTTCTCCGCGGCGGTCTACGACGACGCCAAGGACCCGATGAACTACACGGTCTATCTGGGCCAGGCGGGCCTGGGCCTGCCCGACCGCGACTACTACCTCGTCGAGCGCTTCGCGCCCCAGAAGGCCGCCTACGAGGCCTATGTCACCCGCATCCTGACCCTGGCCGGCTGGCCGCAGGCGGCGGAGCACGCCAAGGCGATCGTCGCCCTGGAGACCGAAATCGCCGAGGTCTCCTGGACCCGCGCCGAGCGGCGCGATGACGACAAGACCTACAATCCGTACACCGTCGCCGAACTGACGGCCTATGCGCCGGGCTTCGAATGGCCGGCCTTCCTGCAGGGGGCCGACCTGCCGCAGGCGGGCCGGGTCGTGGCCAGCGAGAACACCGCCTTCCCGAAGATCGCCGCCATCTACGCCAGGGCGCCGGTGGAGACCCTGAAGGCCTGGATGGCGTTCGGCCTGGCCGACAACGCCGCCCCCTACCTGTCGCGCGACTTCAGCCTGGCGCACTACGAGTTCCGCCAGAAGACCCTGTCCGGCCAGCCGGAGCAGCAGCCGCGCTGGAAGCGGGGCGTGGCCCTGGTCAACGGCCAGATCGGCGAGGCGCTCGGCAAGCTCTACGTCGACGCCTACTTCCCCGCCGACAGCAAGGCGAAGATGGAAGTCCTGGTCGGCGACATCAAAACCGCCATGGGCGCACGGATCGACAAGCTCGACTGGATGGGGCCGCAGACCCGCGCCAGGGCGCAGGAGAAGCTTTCCAAGTTCAATGTGAAGATCGGCTATCCCGACCGCTGGCGGGACTATTCGGCCCTGCGGATCGCCGACGACGACCTCTATGGCAATGTGAAGCGGGCGGTGGCGTTCAACTGGGACTACCGCGCCCGGCGGCTGGGCCAGCCCGTGGACCGTGGCGAGTGGGGCATGACCCCGCCGACCATCAACGCCTACTATTCCTCGACCAAGAACGAGATCGTCTTCCCGGCCGCCATCCTGCAGCCGCCGTTCTTCGACCCCGAGGGCGATGCGGCGATCAACTACGGCGCCATCGGCGGGGTGATCGGCCACGAGATCACCCACGGCTTCGACGACCAGGGCCGCAAGTCGGACGGCGACGGCCGGCTGGCGGACTGGTGGACCGCCGAGGACGCGGCCAAGTTCAAGGTCCAGGCGACCCGGCTGGGCGAGCAGTATTCGGCGGTCGAGCCGCTGCCCGGCTCCAAGATCAACGGCGAGCTGACCATGGGCGAGAACATCGCCGACCTGGGCGGCCTGCTGCTGGCGCTGGACGCCTACCACATCTCGCTGAAGGGCCAGCCGGCGCCGGTGATCGACGGCCTGACCGGCGACCAGCGGGTGTTCCTCGGCTGGGCGCAGGTGTGGCGGGCCAAGTATCGGGACGACCGCATGCGCCAGCTGCTGGTCTCCGATCCGCACGCGCCGCCGCAGGCGCGGGTCGATCTGCCGGTGCGCAACATCGACGCCTTCTACAGCGCCTTCGGGATCAAGCCGGGCGACCCGATGTACGTGGCGCCGCAGGACCGGGTCCGCATCTGGTAGTCCGGAGCGATCGCTCCCCTCGCGGGGAGCTGCCGCCGCGTTTTTTTGACTCGAATGTCGGAAATTGGCTTCGGGCAAAAATTTGGCCCGCTGCGGGGGATAATCGCAGCGGGCCGCATTTTGAGCAGTCGCTCTAATGAGCGGGCGTTTCCTCCCCGAAACGCCGGGAGACTTCAGGACTTGCGCCGTCTTGTCTCTCGCAGGTCGAAAGAACGGCAAATTTCGGGCGGTGTCAACGCTGCAACCCCCGCTTCAAGGGGCCCAGTCATCAGTTTTCCGCGATCACTTAGAAAATTTAGCGTCCATTTTTGACAGTAACGTCAGGAACTCGACGTTTCAGGGCTTCGAAGGGCGGGCAGTCGACATCGAACACGAAATCCGGCTGCGCGGCTGTTACCGGTCCCAGATTCGCCGCAGTCAGGGCCGCGGCCGCGGCGGCGATTCCCCCGGACTCGACCAGCAGGCCGTTCGGCCGCCGCGACGCCCCGGCGGCGACCAGCCGGTCGACCACCGCCTGTTCGGCGGCGCCGCCATCGGCCGGCCAGACCAGGGTGGCGGACTTCAGGGCGCTGGCGCGGGCCTCGGTGACCCGCAGCAGGCGCTCCGCGGCGGCCAGGGCCTCCGGGCTCCAGTCGGCGCGCAGGCTGGCGGCGAGCTGGGCCTGGCTTTTCAGGATCAGGCCGTCGGGCAGCACCTTCAGGCCGTTGGCGGCCAGGGTCGCGCCGGTGGTGGTGATGTCGACCACCAGCTCCGCCGCGCCGGTCGCCGGGGCGCCCTCGGTGGCGCCGTTCGATTCGGTGATCCGGTAATCGACCACGCCGTGGCGGGCGAAGAAGGCGCGGGTCTGGGTCAGGTACTTGGTGGCGACGCGCATCCGCCGGCCGGTGCGGGCCAGGTAGTCGTGCGCCACCTCGTCGAGGTCAGCCATGGATTCGACGTCCAGCCAGCTCTTCGGCGCGGCGACCACCAGGTCGGCCCGGCCGAAGCCGAGGGCGCGGAGCAGCAGGATGCGGGCGTCGAGGTCGTCGCCGCGCTCGCGCAGCAGATCCTCGCCGGTGACGCCCATGTGGACCTCGCCGCTGACCAGCGCCTCGGCGATGTCGCCGGCCGACAGCAGCCGCACCTGGGCGCCGGGCACGCCCTTGAGGCTGGCGAGATAACCGCGCGCGCCGCCGGTGGTCTGCAGCGGGATGCCGCAGTCGGCGAGCCAGGCCTCGACCTGTTCCTTGAGCCGCCCCTTGGAGGGAACGGCGATGACCAGCGACCGGCTCATGCCTCGCCTCCCGACCAGGCCCGCCAGGGCCGCACCATACATCCCACCGCCCGCGTCGCGGCGGTCCCGCCCAGGCGCGCCAGCA
>JAEYTM010000229.1 GCA_023434015.1 Pseudomonadota bacterium
CGACCGGCTCGGTCGGGCGCGCCATCGGCTGTTCCGGCGGCGGCGTGAACTGCGGCGCGGCCGGCACGGCCTGGGGCTGTCCGTCCTCGGAGCGATAGATCTGCAGGCCGGCGGCGGGGTCCTGGGGCTGCGCCTCGGGCGTCGCCTCGCTCTTCATCTCGCCGACGGGGGCCCCGACCGTCTGCGGCGGCTGGCCCGCCTGGCGCACGCCGGAGCGATAGAAGACGAAGATCGCCGCCGCCAGGGCCACCAGCACCAGCAGGCTGACGATCAGGGTGAAGGGAACCGGCCGCGAGCCGCGCACCGGTTGGCGGGCGTCGAAGGTCAGCGGCGCGTCGGTGGGGGGCGTATAGGCGCCGCGTTCATGGTCGGACATCGTGGGCTCCCGAGAACTGACGCGGCCGCCCCGGTGAGCGAATCGCGCGCTTAGGACAGCAGTCTAGCGAAGCGCGCCGTCCTCCGACTCCCAGTTCCTCGCGCCCGTCAGTTCCAGACGTCCAGGTGGAAAAGCCGGCGATGCTCCTCGATGGCGAAACGGTCGGTCATCCCGGCGATGTAGTCGCACACCACCCGGGCGCGGCCGGCCTCGTCCCGCCCCTGGGTCCGCTCGAACCATTCGGTCGGCAGGACGTCCGGCTCGGCCATGAACAACTGGAACATCTCGGCCAGAATGCGGCGCGCCTGACTGCGGGTGCGGTTGACCTTCCAGTGCCGGTACATCCGCTCCATCAGGAAGGTGCGCAGGGCCGAGAGGTCCTCGGCCATGTCGCGGGAGAAGGCGACGAGGGCGTGGTCCAGGTTGCGGACGTCCTCCACCGAGCCCACACGGTCGAGATCGGCGCGCCGCCGGGTCTCGACGAGCACGTCATCGACCATGGCGCCGATCATCTGACGCACGGCCTCAAGTCGCAGGATCGACGGGTCGCAGCCTGGATAGTCGGCGAAGGCGCGCGCCATGTGCGGGCCGATCAGCGGCACCTCCAGCAGCTCCTCCAGCTGGAAGAGACCCGCCTGCACGCCGTCGTCCACATCGTGGTTGTTATAGGCGATGTCGTCGGCCAGGGCGGCCACCTGGGCCTCGGCCGAGGCCCAGCCGCCCAGTCGCAGGTCATACTGGGCGTCGAAATCGGCGATGGCGCTCCAGGACGGCTTGTTCAGCTTATCGACCACGGGGCCGTTGTGCTTGATGACCCCTTCCAGGGTCTCCCAGGTGAGGTTCAACCCGTCGAAGCGCGGATAGCGCCGCTCGAGCTTGGTCACCACCCGGAAGGTCTGGACGTTGTGGTCGAAGCCGCCGTTGGCGTGCATCTGGACCTGCAGCTCGTCCTCGCCGGCGTGGCCGAACGGCGGGTGGCCAAGGTCGTGGGCGAGCGCGATGGTCTCGGCGAGGTCCGCGTCGAGCCCGAGGGCGGTGGCCAGCGACCGGGCGATCTGCGCCACCTCCAGGCTGTGGGTCAGCCGAGTCCGGAAGTGATCGCCCTCGTGGGCCACGAAGACCTGGGTCTTTTCCTTCAGCCGCCGGAAGGCCGTGCTGTGGATGATCCTGTCGCGGTCGCGCGCGAACGGGGTACGGGTGCGGCTCTCGCCTTCCGCGACCTTGCGGCCGCGGGAGGCGGCGGGGTCTTCGGCGTAGGCGGCTCTGGGCGGAATCGTTGAGGCCATCAAACCATTCTGTCGTATGGCCTCTTGGTCGAAGCCGAGGTGGACCTCATATAGGTAGGCCACCGCATTGTTTAACAGACATGACCACGACCGACGTAACCCTCTCTCCATCGGCCGCCGAACGAATCCGCGCCATCGGCGAGGCAGAGGGCCGCGCGATGATGCTGCGCGTGGCGGTGGATGGCGGCGGCTGCTCGGGTTTCCAGTACCGCTTCGATCTGGTCGAGGCCCCGGAGGACGACGACCTTAGGATCGAGCGCGACGGCGCCGCCGCCCTGGTAGACTCCGTGTCCCTGGCGCTGCTGAAGGGATCCGAGATCGATTTCGTCGATGAACTGGCGGGGGCTGAGTTCCGCATCCGCAATCCCAACGCGCGGTCGAGCTGCGGCTGCGGCGTCAGCTTCTCGATCTAGCCGCAACCCGGCTTGAGCGGCCGGGCGGGCGCCACTAGCTTCGCCGCCTGGCGGCGCGATCCGCGAAAGCGGCGCCGGTCTCGCGACCGCATCGCGCCTGAGTCTCTGATGTTGGGCCCCGCATGCGCATCGCCACCTGGAACGTCAATTCAGTCAACGCGCGCCTGGAGACGGTGCTGCGCTGGTTCGAGGAGGCCAAGCCCGACGTCGCCTGCCTGCAGGAGATCAAGTGCGTCGACGAGAAGTTCCCCGCGGAACCCTTTGAACGCCTTGGCTATAATGTCGCCGTTCATGGCCAAAAGACCTACAACGGCGTGGCCCTGCTCTCGAAGACCCCCTTGGAGGACATCCGCCGCGGCTTACCGGGCGACGAGGGCGACGAACAGGCGCGCTACATCGAGGCGGTGGTCTCCGGCCACCGGCCGGTGCGCATAGCCTCCATCTACCTCCCCAACGGCAATCCGATCGGCACGGAGAAGTTCGCCTACAAGCTCGCCTGGATGGCGCGGCTGAACGCCCACGCCCGCGAGTTGCTGGCGCTGGAGGAGCCGCTGGCCCTGCTGGGGGACTACAATGTCATCCCCGAGCCGCGCGACGCGGAGTTCCCGAAGAACTGGCTGGACGACGCGCTTTTCCAGCCCGAGAGCCGCGAAGCCTTCCGGGCGCTGAAGTGGCTGGGCCTCACCGAGGCCTATCTGGAGGCCGACGGCGCGCCCGGCGCCTACACCTTCTGGGACTACCAGGCCGGCGCCTGGCAGCGGAACAACGGCATCCGCATCGACCACGCCCTGCTCTCGCCCCAGGCCGCGGACCTGCTCTCCGGCGTGACCATCCACCGCGACGTGCGCGGCTGGGAGAAGCCATCCGACCACGTCCCTCTGATGATCGAACTCGACGTCTGATAACGGCGATTTGGGGGACTCGCCAAACAGGCTTAGCCTCGTGGCATGAGCGAGGTGGTCCGCCTTCTCCTGCTGCTGGCCCTGGCCGGCGTTGTCCTGACCCTGCTGGGTGGCGGGATGCTCTGGTTCATGGACGAAAGCCGCCGGGTCCGTCGCGGCCTGAAGCACGTGCTGGGCGTCGATCCCCACGCCCTGCTGGTGGCGCAGGGCCGCCGCCGTGGTGTCGGTTTCGACTTCACCACCTGCCGCATGGCGGTCGCCTGGGACTCAGGAGCCTGGTGCCTGGTCTACCGGCTGGATGAGCTGGTCGGGGCGGAACTGATCCTCGACGGCCAGGTGGTCGCCCGTGTGCATCGCGGAGAGGCCCGCCGCCCGCTCGACCTGATCACCGGCGCCGACAGCGAGGTGCGCCTGCGCCTGGTGTTCGACGACCCCAGGCACCCGGATTTCGACCTGCAGCTCTGGCTGCCCGGCGACGACGGCCGCAAGGGCGCCCTGTCGGCCTCGGACGCCGTGCAGGAGGCCAACCGCTGGCTTGGCCGGGTCGAAGCCATGCTGCGCCGGCCGCTGCCGCGGCGGGAGGCGGGGCAGGCCGCGCCTCCCCTGGCCTGCAGTCCGGCGCTGGACGACGGGCCGGACGATCCGCGGGAAACGCCCTCGCTGGCCTGAGGCTTCCACCCTGCGCCGAGGACCGGCCCGCCGCTCTGCCGCGGGCCGACCGCGGCTTCAGATGTCGGCGTAGACGTGCGTCTCGGACGCCGCGCCCGGGTGGCTCACCGCCCCCAGGTGCGCCGGACCGACCATCTGGGCGAACTTCCAGACGGCGCCGCTCTCGTAGTTGGTCTTGCGGGGCGCCCAATCGCGGGCCCGGTGCTCGAGTTCGATCGGATCGACCTCCAGATCGATGGTCCCGGCGTCGGCGTCGATGGAGATGATGTCGCCGTCGCGCACCAGGGCGATGGGGCCGCCGGCCTGGGCTTCCGGTCCGACGTGGCCGATGCACAGGCCGCGCGTGGCGCCGGAGAACCGGCCGTCGGTGATCAGGGCGATGTTCTCGACGCCCTGGCCGTAAAGGGCCGCGGTGGTCGCCAGCATCTCACGCATGCCCGGACCGCCCTTCGGCCCCTCGTAACGGATCACCAGGACGTCGCCTTCCTTGTAGTCGCGCTGCTCGACGGCGGCGAAGCAGGCTTCCTCGCCATCGAACACCCGGGCCGGGCCACGGTGCTTGGTGTGCTTCAGCCCCGCGACCTTTGTGATGCAGCCGTCGGGGGCCAGCGAGCCCCAGAGCCCGACGACACCGCCGGTCGGGGTGATCGGCCGGGAGGCCGGACGGATCACTTCCTGGTCGTCGCGCCAAACCACCTCGGCGACGTTCTCGGCCAGAGTCTTGCCGGTGACGGTCATGCAGTCGCCGTGCAGATAGCCGCCGTCGAGCAGGGTCTTGATCAGCATCGGGGCGCCGCCGGCCTCGCCCATGTCCTTGGCCACGAAGCGGCCGCCGGGCTTCAGGTCGGCGATGTAGGGGGTGCGGGCGCAGATTTCGGCGAAATCGCGCAGGGTGAACTCGATGCCGCACTCGTGCGCCATGGCGGGCAGGTGCAGGCCGCCGTTCGTCGAGCCCCCGGTCGCCGCGACGACAACCGCGGCGTTCTCGAACGCCTTGCGGGTGCAGATATCGCGCGGGCGGATGTTCTGCTCGATGAGCCGCACCACCGCCTCTCCGGAGGCGCGGGCGTACTCGTCGCGGTCGAGATAGGCCGCCGGCAGGGCCGACGACAGCGGCAGGGCCAAGCCGATGGCCTCGGACACCAGGGCCATGGTGTTGGCGGTGAACTGGCCGCCGCAGGCGCCTTCGCCCGGACAGGCGTGCTGCTCGACCTGGCAGAGCCGTTCCTCGGTGATCTTGCCGGCCGAGAAGGCGCCGACAGCCTCGAACACGTCCTGGACCGTGAGGTCCTTGTCGTCGAGGCGACCGGGCAGGATCGAACCGCCGTAGAGGAACACCGACGGCACGTTGAGGCGCAGCATGGCCATCATCATGCCCGGCAGGCTCTTGTCGCAGCCAGCGACGCCGATCAGGGCGTCATAGCCGTGGCCACGCATGGTCAGTTCGACGGAGTCGGCGATGACTTCGCGGCTGGCCAGCGAGGCGCGCATGCCCTCGTGACCCATGGCGATGCCGTCGGTGACGGTGATGGTGCAGAACTCGCGCGGGGTCGCGCCGGCGGCCTTGACCCCGGCGGCGGCGGCGTTGGCCTGGCGCATCAGGGCGGTGTTGCAGGGCGCGGCCTCGTTCCAGCAGGAGGCGACCCCGACCAGCGGCTGGGCGATCTGCCGCGAGCCGAGGCCCATGGCGTAGTAATAGGACCTGTGCGGCGCCCGCGACGGGCCCTCCGTCACGTGGCGGCTGGGCAGATTGGTCTTGTCCCAGCTTCCGTCCGGCTTGCGATGCATCTGACGCTCCCAACTTGAGGCGCCGTTCTTAAGCGGCGAAACTTGCCGTTGGAAGGCCCTGTGCTCACGCAGAGCGGCAAGATCCTGTCCTGGCCATCGTCAGAGCGCCTTCTCGATGGCGTCGGTGACCTCGCTGTCGACCGGCGAGGTGCGAGAGCCGAACGCCTGCAGCGCCCGCCCGTCGCGGCCGATCAGGATCTTGTGGAAGTTCCACTGCGGCTCGGCCGCCTCGCCGAGCTCGGCCCGGGCCCATTGGTAGAAGGGATGCGCGCCGGGCCCCTTCACATCGGTCTTGGCGGTCAGCGGGAAGTCGACGTTGAAGCGGGTCTCGCAGAAATCCTTGATCTCCGCCTCCGTCCCCGGCTCCTGGCCGGCGAACTGATTGCAGGGCACGCCGAGCACGACGAGGCCGCGGCCCCGGTACTCGGCGTAGAGCTCCTCAAGACCCTGGTACTGCGGCGTCAGCCCGCACTGCGAGGCGGTGTTCACCACCAGCAGGACGCGGTCGTCGAATTGCGACAGCGGCAGGGGCGCGCCGTCGATGGCCTGAAAGCTGAAGTCGTGGGCGCTGGAAGTCACGGCGTCTCTCCCAATCGAGGCAAGAGGCTATCCCTGACGGGCGTCTTCCTCCAGCGCCTGTTCGACGGCCAGCGCCAGGTCGAGGGCGCGGAGCGCCTCCTCGCCCGTCACCACCGGACGCGGCGCCTGGCCGCGCACGGCCTGCAAGAACCCCTCGACGCTGGCGCCCAGCGGATCGCGGGCCGCCGGCGTGTCGGCGAAATCTGGATTCAGGGCGAAGGGCGTCGTGTTGCGGAAGGCGCGGGTCAGGAAGTCGATTTCCACCTCGCCCGAGGGATAGACCACCCGCATGGTGCGCTTGCGCTCCGGGGCCATGCGCGAGACGTCGAAGATGGCCGTGAAGCCGTCGTCGAAACTGACCTCGGTGCGGGCGACGTCCCAGCTCCCGCTGGGCCCGAAGCGGCCCTCGCCCTCGGCGGTCACCGGCTCGGCCGCCGACAGGGACAGCGCCAGGTCGAGGTCGTGAACCATCAGGTCGAGGACGGCGGAGACGTCCCGGCTGCGCTCCGACGGCGGCCCGTGGCGAAGGGCCTCCAGCAGCCTGGGCTGCTCGGGAATGTCCAGCAGGCCCATGGCGCGGAACACCACCCGTTCCTGATGGCCGCAGGCGACGACCAGATTTCGCTCCCGGGCGGCCGCCAGCACCTTCTGGCCGTCGGCCAGGGTCGTGGCGATCGGCTTCTCCACATAGACGTGCCGGCCGGCGCCGAGCGCGGCCAGGGCCTGTTCAGCGTGGAAGGTCGCCGGCGAGGCGATCGTCACCACGTCCACCGCCTCCAGGAAGGCGTCGAGATCGCTGAATCCCCGTCCGCCCAGCGGCATCGCCACCGCCGCGGCGCGCTCGGGATGCGGGTCGTAGACAGCCGATAGCGTCACGCCGTCCAGAAGGGCGTACTGGCGGGCGTGATAACCGCCGAACACGCCGGCCCCGATCACGCCCCCGCGCAGAGTTTCAAGCATCGCAAGCTCCGAACTGGCGCGAGCGCCTAGCAGGTCGCGGACCTCGACGCCACCCGAGGTCCGGCCTAAACATTCGTTTGAACCCAGGAGCGCCGCCATGACCGCCGTCCGCGAGATCCGCCTGAAGAGCCGCCCCACCGGCCGGCCCACGCTCGACAACTTCGAACTGGCCGCCGTCGAGCTGGCCGATCCCCGGCCCGGCGAAGTGCAGGTGAAGAACCTCTGGATGACCGTCGATCCGTACATGCGCGGCCGCATGAACGACGCGAAGAGCTACGCCGCGCCGTTCCAGCTGGGCCAGGCGATGGAGGGGGGCGCCGTGGGCGAGGTCGTGGCCTCCAACGATCCGGCCCTGAAGCCTGGCGACCTGGTGCAGTCGATGTTCGGCTGGCGGGAGGGCTTCAACGCGCCGGCGGGCGCGGTGCAGAAGCTCGATCCGCGCGGCCTGCCCGTGCAGGCCTTCCTCGGCGCGGCCGGCATGCCGGGCCTGACCGCCTACGCCGGCCTGCTGCGGGTCGCCGGGCTGAAGGACGGCGACGTGGTCTTCGCCTCCGGCGCGGCGGGCGCCGTGGGCTCGATGGTCTGCCAGATCGCCAAGGCCAGGGGCCATCGGGTGATCGGTTCGGCCGGGGGGCCGGAGAAGGTCGCCTTCCTCAAGGAGATCGGCGTCGACCACGCCATCGACTACAAGGCCGAGCCCGACCTCGCCAGGGCGGTGCTGGCCGGCGCGCCGGACGGCATCGACGTCTATTTCGACAATGTCGGCGGGCCTCATCTGGAAGCCGCGCTGACCGCCGCGCGGATGTTCGGCCGGTTCGCGATCTGCGGCATGATCTCGATCTACAACGCCGCCGAGCCCCAGCCCGGCCCCCGCAACCTCGCCCTGATGATCGGCAAGAACCTGCGGCTGCAGGGCTATATCGTCTCCCATCACTGGGACCTGATGCCGGACTTCATCCGCGACCTGTCCGGCTGGGTCGCCGAGGGCAAGGTCACCTGGCGCGAGACGGTGTTCGAGGGGATCGAAAAGGCGCCCGAAGCCTTCCTGGGCCTTTTCGAGGGCGAGAACCTGGGCAAGATGCTGGTGAAGCTCGCCTGATCGCCGCCGGGCATTCGTGAACGCGCCCGGCATTGGCCCTCGGGAGCGGACGGTCTAGAAGCCTCCGATCCCCGCCGCCTTTCCAAGGAGCGCCCCGTGCCGCGCCTGTTCAGCGCCTATGTCATCGTCGACTGGAGTGCGGCCTCCAAGCCGACCACCGGTGCGGATTCGGTCTGGATCGGCGTGCTCAAGCGCGACGTGCGCTTCCGCATGACCTTCGAGAGCTACAATCCGCCGACCCGCGCGGAGGCGGAGAAGCGGCTCAACCTGATCCTCGACGACCTGAGGAAGCGCGGCGAGCGCGCCCTGCTGGGCTTCGACTTCCCGCTCGGCTTCCCGCGCGGGCTGGCGGCCGGCCTCAACCTGCCGGGCGAGGCGCCCTGGCGCGCGGTCTGGGACCAGATCGACCGGATGGCCAAGGACAAGGCCGACAACACCAACAACCGTTTCGGGGTGGCGTCGGAGATCAACCGTCGGCTGACCGGCGGCCCCTTCCCGTTCTGGGGCTGCCCGCCGAAGGACGCCCTGACCACCCTGCAGCCCAAGCGCACCCGCGCGCACGGGCCGCACGCCCTGCCGGAGTTCCGCCACACCGACCTGGCGGCCAAGGGCGCGGCCTCGATCTGGAAGCTCTATTACAACGGCTCGGTCGGCGGTCAGGCGATCCTCGGCATCCCGGCCGTCCGCCGCCAGAAGCTGGCCCGCGGCGAGGCGCTGAAGACCTGGCCGTTCGAGACCGGCTTCAAGGCCCTGACCGAGGCCGACCTGGACGGCGTCGAGGTGCTGGTCACCGAGGTCTATCCGTCGCTGTTCAAGGCTCCCGCCCTGCCGGGCGAGGTGAAGGATCTGACGCAAGTGCGCGCCACCGCTGAACATTTCGCGCGCCTCGACGAGGCGAACAAGCTGGACGCCCTGTTCGCGCCGCCGAAGGACGCCGCCGCCGACGCGGTCCTCGACGCCGAGCGCGAGGAAGGCTGGATCCTGGGGGCCGGATAGAATTTTCTGGCGCGATCTGATCGCAAAACCGGCGTCCACTTTTGCGGATCGCGCCTAGATCCCCCGCCGCGCCAGCATCCAGAACCGGCCGAGCAACAGCACGGCCGAGAGGATGCTGGCCAGGATCACCGCCCAGACGATCCCGATCAGGCCCAGCCCCCGCGGGATCGCCAGCCACCAGGCCAGCGGGGCCATGATCAGGATATAGCTGGCCAGATGGGTGAAGGTCGGCAGCCAGACGTCGCCGCGCGCCCGCAGGGCCTGGGCCGCCACCACCTGCAGGGCGTCGGGGAAGAACATCAGGCAGGCCAGGGCCAGGGCCGGGGCGGCCATGGCGATGGTCATGGGGTCGTTGGTGTAGCCGTGCGCGATCAGGCCGGCCGCCGGCCAGACCGCCAGGGTGACGACGACGCCGAACACCCCGGTGACGCCGAAGGCCACCAGACCGGCGCGGGTGACGCCGGCGGGATCGCGCGCGCCATAGGCCTTGCCGACCAGCACCGCCGCGCCGGTCGAAAGCCCCAGCGGGGCCATGAAGACGATGGCCATGACATTGAGCACGATGGCCCAGGCGGCGACCGCCAGGCCGCCGAGCCAGCCGGCGATGATGTTCATGCTGGCGAAGGAGGCGACCTCGAAGAAGTTGGAGGCCCCTGCCCCGTAGCCGATCCGCCGCTGCTCGATCTCGGCCGGCCGGTCGCGTTCCGGGCGGCGGAACACGCCGAGCGCCCGCGCCTCGGGCATCATGGCGATGTAGCCGAGCATCGCGACGCTCAGGAACACCCGCGCGCCGGTCGTCGCCCAGGCCGCGCCCACGGCGCCCATCGCCGGCAGGCCGAAGGTCCCGGGGACCAGCAGCAGCACCAGCCCCAGGTTGACGACATTGGCCGCCCACATCGCCCAGGCGCCCGGCCCCGGCCTGGACAGGCCCTCCAGCCAGAAGCTGGCCGTGACGCTGAGCGCATACCAGGGCAGCGACAGGCAGAAGACCAGCAGGGCGCGGCTGGCGCCGTCCGCAAGGTCGGTCTCCAGGCCGATGTTGTGCAGGAAGAGCGGGCCGACCAGCATCAGGCCGAGGGTGCAGGCCAGGCCGATCCACAGGCTGTAGCTCAGGCCCCGGCGCAGGACCGCGCCGGTCCGCTCGCGGCGGCCCTCGCCGATGGCGCGGGCGGTCATCACCTGCACCCCGGTCAGCAGGCCGATGGCCATGGTCAGGACCACGCTGGTCGGCGCCCAGGCCAGGGCGTGGTAGCCCAGCTCGCGCGCCGAATAGTGGCCGACCACCACCGCGTCGGTCAGGCCCATGGTCATGATGCCCAGGCGCGACAGCACGACCGGCCCCGACAGCTTCAGAAGCTGGGCCAGGTCGCTGCGGACGGGAGATGGCGGATGGGCCGCGAGGCGGTCCATGGGGGAACCCGGCTTTCAAAGAGGCGCGGACACTGGCGCCGCGCGTGACGGGCGGCAAGCCCATCCGTCGCCGCGCCGCACGGCGTGCGCGGTCAGCCGGTGTCGGCGGTGACCGGGAGGGCCGGATCGGGCGGCGGGGCGGCCGCCGCGCCCTGGTCTTCGTCCCCATCCGCCATCGGCGGGGCGGCGTCGAAATCGTAGAGCCGGCCGGGATCGACCCCCACCGCCTCGCAGGCCTCGACGATCTGCCAGTCGAGATCGGCGGCGGTGAAGTCGGGCTCTCGGGCGGCGGCCTCCAGCCAGGCGTTGAGGCGATGCTGCCGCCCGGCGGCGTTGCGGTCGAAGGCCTCGTCGTCGAGCCCCTCGTTCTCCTCCTCGCAATAGATCAGCCGCTCGACCTCGACAGCCACCGCCTCGCGCCGGCGCAGGACGGCAGGCTCGGGGCGGTCGCGCCCGGCCCCGACCGCGATCCCGGCCCCGCCGCCGCGGGCGGCCTGGGCCTCGCGCTGCAGTTCATGCCGGAAGCGCGCGACCTTGAGCTCCAGGGCCAGGGTCTGGCGCACGCCGCGCGAGATGGACTGGAAGGCGCGAGAGAGGCTGGTCGCCTCCTCCGCCGTCCCGGCCGCCAGCGCCCGCTCGCGCAGGTCGCGGGCCAGCTCCAGCCCCATGCCGGCCAGCTCGGCCAGGATGCGGCCGTGGCGATCTTCCATGGGGTCGGCGGGCGCGGCGGACTGCATGAACGAAAGGAGAACATGCAGATGGCGGGAGAGTCAAAATTTATCGCAAGGTTTGTGGCGTGGCGAGGGTGCGGCATTGCGCCAGGAGCGGACATTCAGTCCCATGCATTAACCTGACGTTCGGTGGATGCATGCTCTAGTCATCGGGCGGTGCGAGCACACAAGATCGTCCTCAGGCCCGTCTCTGCTCAAGGCCATCGAGGAACTCGTCACGGGCTGCGAAGCCGCCGAGATTGAGGATCACGTTACGCAAGGCCAAGTGGGCGCAATAGACAACCGTCCGGATGAAATC
>JAEYTM010000260.1 GCA_023434015.1 Pseudomonadota bacterium
CCCGCGGGGCGCCCCCCCCCCCCCCCCCGCGCCGCCGCCGCTCACGCGGATGGACTGGCGGCGGGAACAGCAGCCGCTGCTCCAGGTCCTGCGCTCAGCGACCGAACGGGGCACGGGACGCCGTGCAGCCCTGCCGATCCCGGTCTACGGCAAGACCGGGACCACGCAGAACTATCGTGACGCCGTGTTCGTCGGCTTCGCGGAGGATCTCGTGGTCGGCGTCTGGGTGGGCAACGACGACGAGGCGCCGATGAAGGCCCAGGCCAGCGCCCTGCCCGCGCAGATCTGGCGTCAGGTCGTCGAGAGCGCCCTGGCCCCGGAGATCGCCGAGGCGCGCCGCCGCGAGGCGCCGGTCTGGACGCCCGAACTCGACGCCGTCCCGGACAGCCGCCCGCGCTGGTTCAATCGCCTGCGGGCGCTGCTCGGCGTCTGACCGCCGTCGGCGCCCGCCGGCTTCTCCGCCGTCAGGCCTCTCCCATGCCTTCGGCCGGCTTCGGCGCGGAGCCGGCGCGGACCTTGGCCTCGATGCGGGCGCCCGTCTCGGCGTCGATGCTCTTCCAGTAGCCGAAGGCCCGGCTCAGCACGGGCTCGCGCACCCCGCCCAACAGGGCGCCGGCGACCGTGTCGACCAGGGCCGCGCGCTGGGCGTCATCGAACACCTCGCGCACCAGGATGCCGGGCTGTGTGAAGTCGTCGTCGTCAGCCCGCAGAGTGTAGGCGCTGCGCACCATGCCGCCGTCCGCCTCCCAGCCGTCGTGGACCGGGCCCGTCTCGTCCGACCAGGGACGACCGCCGCTGTTGGTCGCATAGACCGGCGCCGGACCGCTGTGGTGATAGGCCATCGGCCCGTCGAACATGTAGCTGTTCACCGGGACCTTCGGCTGGTTGACCGGAAGCTGGTGGAAGTTGGCCCCGATCCGGTTGCGCTGGGCGTCGTTGTAGGCGAACGCCCGGCCGAGCAGCATCTTGTCCGGCGACAGGCCGATGCCCGGGACCGTGTTGCCCGGCGAGAACGCCGCCTGCTCGATCTGGGCGAAGAAGTTCTCGGCGTTGCGGTTGAGCGTCATCACCCCGACGCGGATCAGCGGATAGTCGGCATGCGGCCAGGTCTTGGTCAGGTCGAAGGGATTGATCCGATAGGTCGCCGCCTCGGCATAGGGCATCACCTGCACCGAGAGCACCCAGCGGGGATACTCGCCGCGGGCGATGGCGTCGAACAGGTCGCGACGGTGGAAGTCCGCGTCGGCGCCCGACATGGCGGCGGCTTCCTGGTTGCTGAAGAAGGCCATGCCCTGCTCGGTATGGAAGTGGTACTTGACCCAGAACTTCTCGCCCGCCGCGTTGACCCACATGTAGGTGTGGGAGCCGTAGCCGTTCATGTGGCGCCACGTGCGAGGCAGGCCGCGCACGCCCATCAAGTAGGTTACCTGGTGGGCGCTCTCCGGATTGTTGGTCCAGAAGTCCCATTGCATGTGGTTGTCGCGCAGACCGGAGTCCGGCAGCCGCTTCTGGCTGCGGATGAAGTGCGGGAACTTCATTGGGTCGCGCACGAAGAACACCGGCGTGTTGTTGCCGACGAGATCGTAGTTGCCTTCGTCGGTGTAGAACTTCAGCGAGAAGCCACGCACGTCGCGCCAGGTGTCCGGACTGCCCTGTTCACCGGCGACGGTCGAGAACCGCGCCAGCATCTCGGTCGAGACGCCTTTCTGGAACAGCGCCGCCTTGGTGTAGGCGGAGACATCCTCCGTCGTCTCGAAGACCCCGAAAGCGCCTGAGCCCTTGGCGTGGGGCTGACGCTCGATGACCTTCTCCCGGTTGAAGTGCGCCATCTGCTCCAGGAAATGGACGTCGTGGAGAAGGATCGGGCCGTCAGGGCCGATGGTCAGCGAGTTGCGGTCGCTCACCGCCGGCGCGCCGGCGCCCGTCGTCGAGCCCGTTCCGGCTTTGCGCGAATCTGACATGGCTTACTCCCTTAAGTTACCCCGCGGTCTCTCTGAAGGCAGGTTGGGCCTGGGCCGACCTGAAGTCGAGACCGGATCGCCCGACCGAGGCTCACGCCTCTCGCCGGCTGAACAGAAGCTTGTCGATTCGCCGTCCATCCATATCCACCACCTCCACGTCGAGACCGGCGATATGGAAGCTCTCTCCCTCTTCCGGCAGACGGCCGGCGTGGTGCAGCAGGAACCCTGCGGCGGTGTGGAACTGGCCGCTCTGCTCGACACCGACGCCCAGACGGCGGGCGACGTCGTCGATGTCGGCGCGTCCGTCCACCAGGAACGAGCCGTCCTCGCGGACGACGATCGCACTGGGGGTGTCCTGGTCGTGCGCCTCGTCGAAGTCGCCGGCGATCATCTCCAGCAGGTCCGTGGCGGTGACCACGCCCTCCATCGCGCCGAATTCGTCGACCACCAGCGCCATGTGCAGCGGCGACTGCTTGAGCAGTTCAAACGCCTTCAGCACGGACGTCGTCTCGGAGATGAACAGCGGCGTGACCATCAGGGCGCGCAGGTCGAGGGGCCGCTCGTCCAGCATGGCGTCGAGCACGTCCTTCTTGTGCACCACCCCCACAGGGTCATCGACGTCGCCGCCCTGGGCGATCACCATCCGCGAGTAGGGGCAGGCGCGGATGTCGGCCAGCTGCTGATGCGGCTGGTCGGACAGCGAGATCCAGTGGACATCGCGGCGCGGCGTCATGGCCACGCGCACCGGACGGTCGCCCAGACGCATGACCTCGCCGATCATTGCCTGTTCGGCGGGTTCGATCAGGCCGGCGCTGGTTCCCTCCGCGAGCACGGTCTCGACCTCCTCGTGGGTGATCTCCTCGCCCGTCTGATCCCTGACGCCGAGCAGCTTCAGAACGGCGGCGGTGGAGATGGTCAGAAGGCTCACGAAGGGTCCCATCGCCCGCGCCATCAGCGTCAGGGGACGCGACACCAGCGCCGCGATGGTCTCGGGGAAGGTCAGGGCGAAGCGCTTGGGCACCAGCTCGCCGACGACGAGGGAGAAATAGGTCAGCACCACCACGACGATGCCGGTGGCCAGACCCTCGGAATAGGGCTGCAGGAGCGGCGCCTGCTCCAGCATGGCGTCCAGCTCCGCGGCGATGGTCGCCTGGCCGAAGGCGCCGGCGAGGATGCCGATCAGGGTGATGCCGACCTGGACGGCGGCGAGGAAGCGGGTGGGATTTTCGGAGAGCGCCAGGGCGGCGGCGGCGCCCTTGTCGCCGCGATCGGCGCGGCTTTGAAGTTTGGCGCGACGGGAAGACACCACGGCCAGTTCGGACATGGCGAAGAGGCCGTTGAGCACCAGAAGCAGGAGCACGACGGCCGAGGCGAACAGCAGCATTGAAGCGAGGGGTCCGGCGAGGCTCTCCTGGAGCCCCGGGGGCACTGTACAACGTCGGGGCGTCCGACGTTCAGATATTCGTCTGATCCGGCGGCGGTCCCGGCGGCAGGGACGCCGCGCCGGCGCGATCCCGACATCCGGAAGCCTCCATGCCGAGGCCGTAGCAGGTCATGGAAATCGACCCCATGGAGTAGCCGCGCACCAGGGCCGCCGGCGACTCCCCCGCGGCGCCGGCGAGCGCGGCGACATAGAGGAGCGGCATGAAATGGTCGGGCGTCGGCACGGCCATCTCAAAGTCCGCATGCTCAGCGACCCTGGCGATGGCCGCCGGGTCTGACGCGAGTTGATCGACCACGGCGTCATCGAACCTCTCGGCCCAGTCGAAAGCCAGGTCCGGCTGGTCCCACCGCAGGCGCTGCAGATTATGCACGACGTTGCCGCTGGCCAGGATCATCACGCCCTGGTCGCGCAGCGGCGCGAGCCGCGCGGCGAGGTCCAGATGGTACGCCCACGGCTTCAGCGCGTTGAGCGACAACTGCACCACGGGCACATCCGCGTCCGGGTAGAGGTGGGCGAGCACCGACCACGCCCCATGGTCGATCCCCCACTGGTCCCGGTCGAGGCCCACCCACTGCGGCTTGGCGATTTCCGCCACCTCGCGCGCCAGATCCGGCGCCCCCGGGGCGGGATACTGAAAATCGAACAAGGCCTCGGGAAAACCGTAGAAGTCGTGGATGGTGCGTGGCCGCGCCATCGCGGTCACGGCCGTTGCGCCGAAGTACCAATGGGCGGAGACGACCAGCACGGCCCGGGGCTTCGGAACGCTTCGCCCGAAGTTGCGCCAGGAAGCCGTGAAGCCGTTGGCCTCAAGGGTGTTCATCGGACTGCCGTGCCCGATGAACAGGACCGGAGCTTTGGTCATGAAGGGGCCTCCTTGCCTGGACACTACACCCCCCGGGCGGGCGCGGCTTCCCCCGGCGGTTGGCTAAGTCGCCCCGCGGGCTACACTGGCCGCAGTCAGGACAGGGAGACGGATTTGAGCATCAACCTCAGCGGCGCCCAGCTGGCGGCGGCGCGTAAACTGGTCGGCGTGAGTCGCGCCAAGCTGTCCTACCGTGCGGACGTCGAGCCGGGCTTCATCAAGCGGATCGAGGCTGCGGGTCATGCGGTCCTGCCGGAAACCGACGAGTTGCGCAGACTGGCGGGCGCGCTGGAGAGCCTCGGCGCGGTCTTCATCGCGGAGGCGGAGGGCCGCGGCGTCGGCGTCCGCCTCAAGTTCAGCCGTGGCGCTGCCGGCGCGATCGGAAGCTGGGAGAGCGAGGGCGGCCTGCCCGCGGACGACGAGGTACGCTGACCACGAAGGCCGCCGGCCGGCGGTAACAGGCTTCTCACCCAACCTTCACGGTGTTGTCGCACACGCCGCTTAGCTGTGATCGCTCAGACACGGCGATGATTTCGCCGGCCATGCCCGTGAAAGCCGAACCCGATCGACATGCGCCTTGGAGTGATACTGGACAGCTCGCAGCTTCCTTCCATCGCGATCCAGACGTCCATTCTCCAGGCTCACGGCTGCGACGAGATCTTCTGCGAGGGGCGCGCGACGCCCTACGCCAACCGGCGCCTGGCCAGGCTCCTGCTGCGGCTGAAGCGGGGCGACGAGCTGGTGGTGCACAGCCTCGAGGCTCTGGACCTCGACACCGGTGAACTGATCCGGCGGCTGAGCGCGATGGTCGAGGTCGGCGTCGGCTTGCGGATCGCCTTCGACCAGAAGACGTCGCGACTGTTCGCCCCTGACGCGGAGACCGCGGTCCTGCTGGCGGCGCTGGCCGAGCACGAGCGACGTCGCCTGCCCTCGGACAGGCCCGCCCGGCGCCGGCGCAGTCCGGCCGGGGGGGCGCTGGCCCTGACCAGCTATCAGATCGAGTACGCGCGCCGAATGTACATGGAGGGCGCCTCCCCACGGTCGATCGGCCTGCTGTTCCAGGCCTCGCCGGACGACATCTGGCGCCTGGTGGGGGAATAGCCGTGGGCGGCCAGATGCTCGCCCTCGCGACCTTCATGACGCTGCTCGCCGCCCCGGCGGTCGGCAGCTTCATCGGCCTCGCCTCGCTCAGAATGCCGGCGGGCGGCGCCGTTGTCGCCGGACGCTCGGGCTGCGGCGGCTGCCGTCGCCAGCTCGGGCCGGCGGACCTGATACCTCTGGCCAGCTACCTCGCCCTGCGCGGCCGGTGCCGTACCTGCCGGGCCACGATCCCGCCGCGATATCTTCTGCTGGAGCTGGGCTGCCTGGGTCTCGCCGGCTGGGCCTTCGCGGTCCAGCCGCCGCTCGTGGCCGTGGGCGGCGCCCTGCTCGCCTGGCAACTTCTGCTGCTGGCGGTGCTCGACGCCGAGCACTTCTGGCTGCCGCGGCCCCTGACCCTGACCCTTCTCGCCAGCGGACTCGCCATCGCTGTGGCGCGTGGTCCGCAGCTGCTGGCCGGCAGCGCCATCGGGGCGAGCGCCGGCTTCCTCGTTCTTTCCCTGCTCGCCTGGGCCTACCGCCGCCTGCGCGGGCGCGAGGGCCTCGGCGGCGGCGACGCCTATATGCTGGCGGGGATCGGCGCCTGGGTCGGCTGGCAGGGCCTGCCGACGGTGCTGCTGTGGGCCTCGGTCGCCGGCTTGAGCCTCGCCGCCGCCGCCGCCCTGACCGGCCAGGCGATAAAGGCCGACCAGCGCCTGCCGTTCGGCGTGTTCCTGGCCCTCGGCGCCTGGCTGACCTGGCTCTATGGCCCACTCGGCTTCTAGCGCCCGCCGAGCCGTCCGCGATCCAGGCGGCGATAACCCTCCAGGGTCCGCTCCAGGCCGGCGACCTCGCCGGCGGCGGCCAGATTGGCGTCGGACGAACGGATCAGGCTCTCGGCCTCGTAGCGCCCCTGCCCGTCGACCGTGAACCGCAGCCGCAAGGCGACACCCTGGCCCTGGCCTTCCAGCGGAAGGAGGAGCCGGCGGCCCTCGCAGCGGACCTCGCCCTGCAACGCCAGACCGCCCACCGGACCGAAGGCGACATCGGAAAGCCGCACCTTACCCCCCGCCTGGCGACAGTCGCCGTGCCGGAAGACGGCGGTGACGCCGGTCAGCTGCAGCCGCCCCTCCACCGGCGCACCGGCGACCAGCAGCGATGACGGCAGCACGGCGTCGAGACGCTCGACGCCGAAGACGGCCGCGCCGGAACGGAGAACCCCGCGCGCCTCGATCGGCCCGACGGCCCGGAACCAGACGCGACCGCCCCCGCGGAACAGGCCAAGGGGGTCGAGGCCTGCCTTGACGTCGCCCAGCCTCACGCCGCCGAACGTCGCCCCCGCCAGGGTCCCCGACCACACCGGACCGCGCACAGACGCCGCGCTCAGGCCCATGCTGTGGGCGCCCATCACCCCCAGCGCCAGCCGCAGCGGGAAAAGGGCCACCAGCAGCATGACCAAGGCGACTGCGAACATCAGCGCCAGACGACGGGTGCTCATGGTCTGGGCCTGGCCAGGGTGGCGTCCAGAGCCAGGGCGCCGGTGTCGTTCCTGAGCACCGTGAGATGGGTGGCCACCACCCCGTGCTGCTGTTGCAGGATCGCGAGCCACGGGAACAGCACAGAGGCCGACGCTGACGGCGAGGCCACACGCAGGCCGCCCGCGGGATCGGCCTCGATACGGGACAGGTTGACCCCCGCCGCAGCGGCGGTCTCCGAGACCACCGCGTCCAGCGGCCTGCCGGCGCTTGCCGGAGCCGCCGGCGCCTTCAGTAAGGCGACGTGGGCCAGGATGCGGCCGACGGCGGCCTCATCCGCCGCCGCCGCGGCGTAGCGCGCCTCCGCAGCGCGGCGCCAACCGAACAGCGGGTCGAGGGCGGCGAACCACAGCAGGAAGGCCGCCAGGCCCACGCCCAACACCCCCAGCAGCGCCTTTTCGCGTTGTGAACGCCCATCCCACCACGCCCTCATCTGCGCTCTCCCAGCATCACGTCCGCCACCACCCGCCCATCCTCCTCGCGGACCCCCTCCTCCCGATAGGCCAGGCCCTGGTCCCGCATCGCTCGGCGGAACAGCTCCGCGTCGGAAATCTGGGTGAAACGGATGGTCGCACGTAGACCGTCAGGGCTGACGATCAGTCCTTCGAGCTGGGCCTGATCGATCGGCTCCAGGGCGGCGAACAGGGCCCCGGCCATGCCGGCCGGTCCACCGCCTGCCGCCAGGTTGAGGGTGTCCAGACGGGCCTGGGCCTGACCGACGGGATCATCGACCACGGTCCCGACCGGCAGGATCGCCCCGACCCGGGCCGCCGTATCCCGGGCCAGCGCCCGGGCGGCGATCTCGTGACGCGCGGCCTCCACGCAAATCAGCGCAAGCGGGCTGAGCAGCAGCATCGCCGCCAGGATCACCGCCCGTCGCCATGCCGGCCAGCCCCAGCCGGCGCCCTGGCCGCCGTCCATGCCGCCCTGCAGAAGGTTCAGCGCAGGCTTTTGGGCCGCCGCGAGCAGCGCGGCCTCCCAGGCGGCCGGCTCGATCTCCCGGAGCTCGCGCCCGGCCAGCACCAGGGCGGCGGTCTCCGGCTCCAGGCTGACGGCGAGGCGCCGGCCCCGCGCCACGAGGTTCGCTCCGGCGCGTGCGGTCAACAGCAGCGCCGCATCGTCCGGCTCGGCGAGGACCAGATGGTCCGGGATCATCACCGCGGTCTGGAGTCCGTGCAGGCTCGCCGCGCCCAGCCAGCCCTGCATGACATCGCGCCTCAGCACGGCCACGAGACGCCAGCCGTCGCTCTCAAGAGGGCCGAGGGCGAGATGCAGATCTTCGTCGGCCACGGCCAGTTGGTCGGCGAGCTGCAGGCGGGCGGCGGCCTCCGCATGACGCAGGTTACGCATCGGCAGGTGTAACCAGCGCGTGAGCGCGTCCTCGCCGGGTATGACCAACACGTCGCGGGTGGGCTCCGGCGGCGACTGGCCGAGCGGCAGGACCCCGCGACGGATCACCTCTCCGAGCGGGCCGACCACAAGGTGGTGGAGTTCGCCCGCCAGCCCGTCGGGGGCGAACACGATCCGGGTCTGCATCATTCGTCTCGAGTCCAGCGTCGAAGGGCCAGGGTCACCCGGCCCGGGGCGTCACGCGTCATCAGGGCGGTGGAGACGACCTCGGCGTCGAGGTAATCGACCTGGGTCTCCAGAATGAAGAAGCGCGGCGTGGTGCGGATCTGGCCGAGCGCCTCGCCCGACGGGATCGCCTCGGCCAGGGCCGGCAGGTTCCAGAACTCGCCGTCCGTCCAACCCTGGGCCGGCCGGCTGGCGATCACCCGGCGGGCGGCGGCCACGGGCAACGCCCCGTCAGTGAGCATCGTCAGCAGGACCGCGCGGTCGGACGCCAGGCTGTTGACATTGATCGGCGACAGCTCCGGCGTCGGCAGGGCGCAGACATACGGTCGAATGCGGGCATAGGTCGCCGCATCGAAACCACGGACCGCGCGGAGCTCGCTGACCTCCGCCAGCAAGGCGCCGCCGGTGCGGTAGCCCCGATAGGCCTCGTCTTCCGCCCCGCCCGGCTCGCGCAGCGGATTACTGTCGATCCAGTCGACGAGCGCCCCGGCCAGGCTCTCCGCTCCGCCCACGCCCAGCGCCAGCAGCAGGGCCCGGAACTGGCGCACGCCCTCGGGGCGGACCTGCAGGACTTCTCCAGCCCCCAGGACTACGCTGTTGAGGTTGAAGCACCCGGCGCCGTCGCTGGCCCGGGCCTGAAGGGTTCCGCCCTCGATCGGGAAGCGGAACACCCGGCCGTTCCAGCCGTCGGCGCGGCGCAGGGCCTCGTCGTCCAGCCGGGCGAGCCGGGCCCTGGCCAGGGTCTCGGCCCCGATGGCGTACCAGCGCGCCTGGGACACCGCCTCAGCATTCGCCGCGCGGCGCAGGCCGAAGCGCAGGTCGTCGAGCACGCCTACCGCCACGGTGGACATGGCCGCGACCAGCAGGAGCACGGTCAGCAGGGCGACCCCCCGTTCCTGCGGCGGCCTCATGGCGCACCCCCCGGCAACAGGAAGAGCTGCCGCACGTCGCCCACGGCGCTCAGCTTCAGGTCGAGGCGTACCGCCTGCGGGAGGGCGCCGTCCGACGCCGCCCAGGTCTGCGCCCAGGCCCCGCGCGCGAGGAACTGCACGCCCGCGGCCTCGACGCCGTCGACCAGCACCTGCGGTTCGCCGAGGGGGGCGCCGTCGAGGTTCGCGCGCGCGCGGCGTTCGAGCCGCCCTTCGGTGACCCGATATTCGACGTACTGCAGAGAGGCGCGCGGCGCGGCGTCGGGATTGTCCCGGCCGCGACGAACAAGGGCGAGCAGAACGCCGGCCGTCGGGTCACCGCCGCTCAGGGACTCCCGCGCGGCCGCGCCGTTGACGTCCCGCGTGCGCCGACGCGCCGCCTGTTGCAGGTCGGCCTTGAACAGCGCCCGGGCGCGGGCGACGTCGGCGACCCGCTCGACCCGCGTCCTGACCGCCTCCTGGCTGTCGAGGGTGAACCCCATCACCGCCACCCCCGCCACCGCCAGCAGGGCGAAGACGAACAGGGCGACCAGCATCTCCACCAGGGTAAAGCCCTTCATGCCGGCCCCCGAAAGACGCTGACCTCCGCGACGGTGCGGCCGTCGGACGGATCGGCGACCCGCACGTCGACCCGCAGGATGTCGCGATCGTCGGTTCGGGTGACGCTCCGGGTCCAGGGCCAGGTCCGACCGCCGGCCGCTTCGGTCCCCTGGCTGACGCCCAGGGCCGGCGCCGCCGGGTCGGTCAGGGCCTCGACGGCCTGGTTGTCGGCCACGATCGCGGCGAAGGTCCGGGTCTCCAGCGCCCCGGCGGTGCGGGCGTTGGCGCCCGCCAGGTTGAGCAGCGCCATGGCCGCGACGCTGAACACCGCCAGCGCCACCAGCAGTTCAAGCAAGGTGAAGCCGGCCTCAGCGGGGCGCATCGATCTGCACATTGCCGGCTTCGTCGACCGTGACGGCGGCCCGCGCCTCAGCGCGCGACAGGACGACGGTGGCCGGCTCCGCCCCGCCGGTGGGATCAAAACGCACAGACCGTCCGCCGTCAGCCGATGTCACCCGAGCCACCACGCCCTCTCCCCACGCCCGACGCTGGAAGGG
>JAEYTM010000274.1 GCA_023434015.1 Pseudomonadota bacterium
GCCTCGGCCGGGCGCAAGGGCGGCGAGGCGAGCCGCGGCGGCGGACGCACCCGCGGTCGCGAAAGCTAGCCGAGGCGGACGATGGCGAAGGCGGGGTGGGCGCTGGCCCACGCCCGCTCAAGCCGCCAGCCCGCCCGGACGGCGAGCGCGCTGAAAACATCGACGGTGAACTTGCAGGAGTTCTCGGTGTGGAGGGTTTCCCCGGCCGCGAAACTGAAGCGCCGGCCGGCGACGGTGACGGCCTGAGCCCGCAGGCTCTCCAGGTGCATTTCGACGCGGCTGTCCGCCGCGTTCCAGACCGCCCGGTGACGGAAGGCGTCGAGGTCGAAATCAGCCTCCAGTTCGCGGTTCATGCGCGCCAGCAGGTTGAGGTTGAAGGCGGCGGTGACGCCCTGGGCGTCGTCATAGGCGGCGACCAGTTCGGCCTCCGCCTTCACCAGATCGATCCCGACCAGGAAGCGCGCAGCCTCGCCCAGCAGGCGGCGCGCGCCGCTCAGGAAGGCCACGGCTTCGTCGGGCGCGAGATTGCCGATCGTCGAGCCGGGGAAGAAGCCGACGACCGGCTTGCCGGCGACGGCGCGGGGCAGCTGCAGGGCGCGGGTGAAGTCCTCGGCAAGCGGCGCGACCTGGACGCCGGGATAATCGCGCCCGATGGCGGCGGCGGCGGCGGCCAGCGCCTCCTGGCTGATGTCGATCGGGACATAGGCGGCGATCTGCGGCGCGGCGTCGAGCAGGACGCGCGTCTTGGCGCTGGCGCCGCTGCCGAACTCCACCAGGGCGGCGCCGGGCGGGATGGCCGCGGCGATCTCGGCGGCCGCCTGGCGCAGCAGGGCCGTCTCGGTGCGCGTCGGATAGTATTCCGCCAGTTCGCAGATCGCCTCGAACAGGCGAGAGCCCTCGGCGTCGTAGAAATATTTCGGCGGCAGGGCCTTCTGCGGCCGCGACAGGCCTGCGATCGCGTCGCGGGCGAACTCGGAAGCGCCAGGCGCCGCCGCCATCGTCACTTCAGCCGCCATCGCCGCAACCATCCTTCGCCAGACGCAGGCCTGAGAACATCCAGCGCTGATGAGGTTGGAAGAAGTTCCGGTACGTCGCCCGCACATGGCCGGCGGGAGTCACGCAGGCGCCGCCCCGCAGGACGAACTGGCCGGCCATGAACTTGCCGTTGTACTCGCCGACCGCCCCCGCTGCCGGCCGGAATCCCGGATAGGGCGAATAGGCGCTCGCGGTCCACTCCCAGGCGTCGCCGAACAGCTGGCGCAGTCCCTCGCCCTGTGGCGCGGGCGCCGGATCGAGCCGCCCGGCGCCGAGGAAGCGACCGTCGACCGGCCGGCAGGCCGCGGCGTGTTCCCACTCGGCCTCCGTCGGCAGGCGGGCGCGGGCCCAGGCCGCGTAGGCCTGCGCTTCGTAGAAACTGATATGGGTGACGGGCGCGGCCGGATCGAGCGGGCGCAGGCCGTGCAGACTCATCGCCGACCACTCGTCCCCGTCGCGGCGCCAGTAGAGCGGAGCGCGCCAGCCCTCCTCCTGCGCGCGGGTCCAGCCGTCCGAGAGCCAGAACTCGGCGCGCCCATAGCCGTCGTCGGCCATGAAGCTGAGCCACTCGGCGTTGGTGACCAGGCGTTCCGCCAGCCGGAAGGGCGCGAGGAACACCCGGTGGCGCGGTCCCTCGTTGTCGAAGGCGAACCCGAGGCCCCCGTGGCCGATCTCGATCAGACCGCCGTCGAAACCGACATAGGTCATGGCGCCAGGGTCCGGCCCGCGCGCCACGGCCCGCGGCGGCGCATAGGCCGGATACAGCGGCGACTGGGAGAAGAGGTGGAGGACGTCCATCAGGATCAGCTCCTGATGCTGTTCCTCATGCGCCAGCCCAAGCTCCAGCAACGGCTCGACGTCCGCGCCAGCCGCGGCCAGCAGGCGGGCCATCCCCTCATCGACGTGGGCGCGGTAGGCCAGCACGTCAGCCAGGGACGGACGGGTGATCAGGCCGCGCGCCGGCCGCGGCTGACGCGGACCGAGAGCCTCGTAGTAGGAGTTGAAGAGGAAGCCGAAGCGGGTGTCGAAGGGCCGGTAACCGGCAAGCCTCGGGATCAGCAGAAAGGTCTCGAAGAACCAGGTGACGTGGGCCAGGTGCCATTTGACCGGACTCGCGTCCGGCATCGACTGGGCCTGATGGTCTTCGGCGGTAAGATTCCGCGTCAGCAGCACGGTGGCCTCGCGGACCGCCTGATAGCGTGCGGGCCGCGGGCCGGGGCCATCGCCGTCGGCTGAGCGTGACGACGCGCCCCGCGTCTGATGGGCGTCGGCCATGGTCTGGTCCCCGCGCAGCCGGCCGCGATACGCGGCGCCCCGAAAGCTAGGCGTTCAAGCCCTCGACGCCAACGTCGGCCCTGCTGGGAAGTTCCGGAAAATCGGCCCCTTTCCCCTCGCAAACCCCCGGAACGGATGCCGACGAGGCGGCGTTGAGGACGTCGAAGACAGGGTCGTGTGCTCCCGCCGCGGAGCGGATCGAGGATGAAATGACCGCGACGCCCAGCTGGCGGGACGAAGTGGTAGGGATGATCCCGACGCTGCGGGCCTTCGCCTGGTCGCTGAGCCACAACGGGTCGGACGCCGATGACCTGGTGCAGGACACCCTGATCAAGGCCTGGAGCAACCGCGACAAGTTCGAACCGGGCACCAATCTGCGGGCCTGGCTCTTCACCATCCTGCGTAACACCTACTACACCCACGTCCAGCGCCGCCGCCGCGAGGTCCGCGACGAGACCGGCGAGTATGCGGGCGCGCTGAAGACCCTTCCGACCCAGGATTGGAGCATCGCCATGGGCGCGCTGCAGTCCGCCCTACAGCAGTTGCCCGACGAACACCGCGAGGCGCTGATCCTGGTCGGGGCGGCGGGCCTGTCCTACGAGGAGGCGGCGGAGATCTGCGGCTGCGCCCTCGGCACCATAAAGAGCCGGGTGAACCGCGCGCGCGCGCGCCTGTTGAAGATCATGGACGCCGAGGACGCCACAGACGTCATGGCCCTGGAGACCCTGGCCGCCGCGAGCGCGCCCTAGCGACCGGCGACCTTTCGCTGCGACTGAACCGCCTGAGCATGGTCGAGCTGATCGACGACGGATCGCAGGCGATCGGGAACAGGGCGTCCCTGGAGACTGCCGAACATCCTGCGGAGAGCCTGGTCCAGAACCTTGCGCGTCATCGATCCTGCCCGTGCCAGCCCAGTGCGAGCCGGCGATGTCGGGCAGGCCGTGCCGCAGTGCAAGCGGTGAACGTCCGATGCGACAATAGGAACACGCCGGCGGCACGTGAGAGCCTCAGGGCAAGGCGGCGCTTTACGAAAGCGTCGATAGTATACAACATCGCCCAATAAGATCCGCGGACGACCCCTGAACCGGGCGCGCCGCAGACGCGCACCTTGGGGGGAATCGGATGCGGGCGTTCATGCTGACGCTGCTGGCCTGTGCAGCGGCGTCGACCGGCTGGGCGGCAAGCCCGACTGCGGGCGACTGGCCGACCTACGGACGCGACCCCGGCGGCCAGCGGCATTCCCCTCTCGACCAGATCACCCCCGCCAATGTCGGCCGCCTGAAGCCGGCCTGGACCTACCACATGCGGCCCGCAGGCCCGGTGTCGGCGGACACCGCCACGGCGCACGGCGGAAACGCCGCCCCGGCCCGGCTGGCAGGGTCCGAGACGACGCCGCTGGTCGTTGACGGCGTGATGTATGTCGGCACGCCCTACAACCGCGTGGTCGCCCTGGAGGCCCACACGGGCCGCGAGCTCTGGGCCCAGGTCCTGCCGAACGGCGCGCAGCCGGCGACGCGTGGCATCGAATACTGGCCCGGCGACGGCACGGCCGGCCCGCGGCTGTTCGTCGGCACGCGCGACGGCAAGCTGATGGCCCTGGACGCAAGGACGGGCGCACTGGTGCGCGAGTTCGGCGAGGCCGGGGTGCTGGAACTGCGCACGCCGGAGATTCTCAACGGCTATCCCGACGCGCGGCTGGCGATGAACTCGCCGCCGCTGGTGTTCCGGAACCTGGTGATCACCGGCTCGGCCACCCAGGAACGACCGGCGCTGGGCGCAAGGGGCGACGTCCGGGCCTGGGACGCGCGGACCGGCAAGCTGGCGTGGACCTTCCACAGCGTGCCCCTGCCCGGCCAGCCCTTCCACGAGACCTGGGAAGGCGACGGCTGGAAGGGCCGGTCCGGCGTCAACGTCTGGAGCTTCCTGACCCTCGATGTCGAGCGGGGCGTGGTCTACATGCCGTTCGGCGCCCCGGCGTGGGACCGCTACGGCGGCGACCGCAAGGGATCGAACCTGTTTTCCAGCTCGGTGGTCGCGGCCGACGCCGCCACCGGCCGCTACCTGTGGCACTTCCAGACCGTCCACCACGACATCTGGGACCATGACATTCCCGCCCCCCCGGCGCTGATCGAGGTGAAACGCGGCGCTGAGACCATTCCCGGCTTGGCGGTGGTCAACAAGACCGGCCTGCTGTTCCTGCTCGACCGCCGCGACGGCAAGCCGATCTACGAGGTGCGCGAGACGCCGGTCCCGCCCTCGACCGTGCCCGGCGAGGAAGCCTGGCCCACCCAGCCCGTGCCGGTGAAGCCGCCGCCGCTGACCCGCGACTCCTTCACCCGCGCCGAGATCGCCGACGTCACGCCGCAGCTCAAGAGCTTCTGCACCGCGTGGTTCGACAGCCAGAAGATGGCCGAGAGCAAGCCGTTCTCCACCCTGCCCTTCGAGACCCCGATCGTGCGTTTCCCGGGCAGCGGCGGCGGCGTGAACTGGGCCGGCGGCGCCTTCGACCGCGCGCGCGGCCTCTACATCGTCAACACCATGGATCTGGGCAGCGTCGAGTTTGTGGTCCGCGACAAGGACGGCGGGATCGTCAGCGGCGTCGGGCCGGACAGCTTCTTCGCCGACTGGGGCTCGCGCATGCCCTGCCAGAAGCCGCCGTGGGGCAGCCTGACGGCAGTCAATGTCGACACCGGGGACATCGCCTGGCGGGTCAACCTGGGGGTCACCGACAGCCTTCCGGAGGGCCAGCGCGACACCGGTCGGCCGAACCTGGGCGGGCCGATCCTGACCGCCAGCGGCCTGGTGTTCATCGGCGCGACCGACGACCGCCGCTTCCGCGCCTTCGACGCCAGGACGGGCCAGAACCTGTGGACCGTCGAACTCGGCGCCGCGGCCCACGCCACCCCGATCACCTACCTCGGCAAGGATCGTCAGCAGTATGTGGCGGTCACCGCCACCGGCGGCACCTTCCTGGCGAGCCCGGTGACCGGCGACGAGATCATCGCCTTCTCCCTGAACGGCAAGGGCGAGCTGCCCCGTCCGCAGCCGGCCCCGGCGCCCCCGGCCCCCGCCGTGGCCGCGGCCGCGGTCAACACCGCGCCGGTGGTGTTGCCGGACGAGCCGCGCAAACAGGTTCTCGAGCGCGCCTGCAGTTCCTGCCACGCCGTCGAGGTGGCGGCCGGCAAGCGTCGCACCCCCGAGGAATGGCGGCAGGTCATCGGCCGCATGCAGGACTATGGCGCGCCCGGGACCCCGGCCGATTTCGACGCCATCCACGCCTACCTTTCGCAACACGCCTCATCGCGCGCCGGCAACTGACGCGCCCGACCTGGAGACCAGCATGAAGACATCCCTGTTCCGCGCCGCCGCCTTCGCCGGACCGCTCGCCGCCGGCCTGATGCTGGCCGGCGCCGCGGCCGCCCAGGCGCCCGCCCCGGC
>JAEYTM010000287.1 GCA_023434015.1 Pseudomonadota bacterium
CTGGATGGCCGGCGCCTGGATCGAGGAGAAGGCCGGCGTCGTCACCCGCGAAACCTGGCTCGCGCCGATGGGCGGCGTCATGTCGGGCGCCAACCAGACCAATCGCCCCGGCCGCGCGCCACAGGTCGAGCACATGACGATCCGCGCGGGGCCGGCCGGCGCCGCCTTCACCGCCTATGTCGGCGGCCAACCGCCGGTGGCCTTCCAGCTTCGGCCCGGTCCCGGCGATCAGGCGGTGTTCGAGAACCTGGCCCATGATTTTCCGCAGCGGGTGATCTACCGGCGCTGCGGCGCCGACCTCTGCGCCCGCATCGAGGGCGTGGCGGGCGGCGAGGCGCGGTCGATGGACTGGCGCTTCCGGCGTGCGCGCTAGTCGAGTGCGGTCAGCCGGGCGTCGAGGCGGTCCCGCACCGCCGGCCATTCGTCCTTGAGCACCGAGAACACCACGGTGTCGCGCACGCGCCCGGTCCAGGTGACCCGGTCCTGCCGCAGGATTCCTTCCTGCACCGCGCCCAGTTTCAGCACGGCCGCGCGGGAAAGGGCGTTGAGGGCGTCGACCTTGAACTGCACCCGACTGGCCCCGGCCGCGAAGGCGTGGGCCAGCAGCAGCCGCTTGGCGGCCGGGTTCACCGCGCCGCCGCGCAGTTCCGGCGCATAGTAGGTGCCGCCGATCTCCAGCGACCTGTTGGCCGGGTCGATGGCGAGATAGCAGGTCATGCCGCGGCAGCGACCGCCGGCCACCACCGCGAACACCAGGCTGTGGCCGGATCGCCCGTCGCGGAGCATCCGCCTCCAGGCCAGGTCGAAATGTTCGCCGACCATGGAGTAGGGATAGAGTTCGCGCCAGATCGTCGGATCCTCGCCGCAGGCCGCGCGCAACTCCGCCTCGTGGCGAGGCGCGATCGGCTCCAGCCGCACGAAGCGATTTTCCAGGGCCTGCGGTTCGATCTGCATCTTTTTCCGCCCCCTCCCGAAAAAAATCGTGGGCCGCCCTTGCATGGCCGCAAACGCGACATACCTGAGGGTCTGCCCAACCTGGGCGTTTCCTCCCTATGACTTCCAAAGCCGGACCCGCGTGGTCCGGCTCTTTTTTTGCCCTACCCCCGCCAGAAGAGCTGGGCGGCCTGGATCAGGTAGACGAGGCCGATGCCGGTGACGATCCACCGGGTCCAGCGCCTGAAGTCCATGTCGGTCATCCGCTCCAGGATGCGGCCCCCAACCACGGTCCCCAGGATCGACAGCGGGATCGCCACGGCGAACACCCAGGCCGGCGGCAGGCCGCTTTCGGCCGTCGCGGCCAGCGGCGCGCCATAGACCACGATCTTGGCGAGGTGGGAGAACACCTGCGTGGCGGCCTTGGTGGCGACGATGGCGTGTCGGCTCAGCTCGGTGCGGACGAAGAAGATGTCCAGCAGCGGCCCGGCCACCCCGGCGGCCAGGTTCAGCCCGGTCACCAGCAAGCCCGACAGCACGGCCTGTTCCGGCCGCGCGGCGTCCAAGCTCAGCCATCGCCGTGGCAGCCAGGTCAGCCACGGGACCAGGCCGAGGAACAGGTAGAGCAGCGGCTTCGACGGGACCAGCGAAGCCAGCGAAACCAGCACGGCCGCGACCAGAGAGGCCAGGGCGTACCAGCCGACGATGTCCCAACGCACATGGCGGCGGTGCAGAGCGGCGCGCCAGCCATTGGCGACGAGCTGCAGCAGACCGTGGGTGACGAACGCGGCCTGGACCGGCAGCACCAGCGCCAGCGCTCCCATCAGCACCAGCCCGCCGGCCATCCCGAAGACGCCTGAAAGTGTGGCGGTGACAAAGGCCGCGGCGACGACAAAGGCCGCCACGCCGCCGCTCATCTTCCGACCCGGCGGTAGAAGAACACGGCGCCGCACAGCCGGCCGTCCGGCAGCAGGGCGTAGTCCGGCACCTCGCCGACCCGCGTCCAGCCGCAGCGCGTGTAGAGCCGTTCGGCGGTGGGGTCGGCGGTGTCCAGCGTGAGGATGGTCTTGCCCATGGCCACGGCCTGCGCCTCGGCCGCGCGCATGAGGGCCTCGCCGACGCCGCGCCGGCGGCCCCGGCGGTGGACCAGCATCTTGGCCACATCGGCGCGGTGCGGCTGGTTGGGCGGTCCGGCCGGTATGACCTGGACCACCCCGAACAGGCCCGCGCCGTCCTCGGCGACGATTACCGCACGCCCGTCGTCCTCGGCAGCCTGCGCCACCCCGGTCCAGAAGGCGTGCGCCTCCTGCGGCCTGAGGTCGGCCATGAAGCTGACGGACGCCCCGCCGGCGACGCAGTCGAGCAGCACCTCGGCCAGCGCCGGGGCGGCCTTACGCACTTCGGCTGGCGTCAGCCGTCGTATGAGGAAGTCGGCGCCCGTCATTGAACGGCGTTCGCTTACACCGGAAGCGCGGCCGCCGTCGAGGGCCCGCTTGCCGCCGCGGAACCGCCGTGCGAGAACGCCTCAAACGCCCGTTTGAACAGAGGCCCGCCATGGATTTCGAGTATTCTCCTCGCCAGAAGGAGATCGTCGCCCGGGTGTCGGCCTTCATGGACGAGCACGTCTATCCCGCCATTCCTGTCTACGAGCAGCAGCAGGAAGACGGCGAGCGCTGGAAGGTCATTCCGGTCCTTGAGGAACTCAAGGCCAAGGCCAGGGCGGCGGGGCTCTGGAACATGTTCATGCCGCCCTCCTCCGGCCATCCACCGGTGGACGACACCTTCGCCTTCGAGGGGGTCCAGCTGACCAACCTCGAGTATGCGCCTGTCGCCGAGCTGATGGGCCGGGTGAGCTTCGCCTCGGAGGTGTTCAACTGCTCCGCGCCGGACACCGGCAACATGGAGGTGCTGAACCGCTACGGCTCGCGCGCCCAGAAGGAGCGCTGGCTGCGCCCGCTGATGAACGGCGAAATCCGCTCGGCCTTCCTGATGACCGAGCCCGCCGTCGCCTCGT
>JAEYTM010000309.1 GCA_023434015.1 Pseudomonadota bacterium
GTGCTGGGCCTGGTGAAGGCGCAGCAGGTGAAGAATGCGGTCATCGTGCCGGTCGGTTCGAAGGGGGGTTTCTATCCGAAACAGCTGCCGGCGGGCGGGGCGCCCGACGAGATCCGCGCCGAAGGAATCCGCGCCTACAAGACCTTCCTGCAGAGCCTGCTGGACATCACCGACAACCTGACCGCCGAAGGCGCCGTCACCCGTCCGCCGGCGGTGGTCGCCCACGACGGCGACGACCCCTATCTGGTGGTGGCCGCCGACAAGGGCACGGCGAGCTTCTCCGACATCGCCAACGGCGTGGCCGAGTCCTACGGCTTTTGGCTGGGCGACGCCTTCGCCTCCGGCGGCTCGGCCGGCTACGACCACAAGGGCATGGGGATCACCGCGCGCGGCGCCTGGGAAGCGGTGAAGCGCCACTTCCGCGAGCTGGGCAAGGACATCCAGGCGGAGCCGTTCACGGCCGTCGGCGTCGGCGACATGTCCGGCGACGTGTTCGGCAACGGCATGTTGCTGTCCAACCAGACGCGACTGGTGGCGGCCTTCGACCACCGCCACGTGTTCCTCGATCCCGATCCGGACCCGGCCACCTCATGGGCCGAGCGCAAGCGAATGTTCGAGCTGCCGCGCTCCTCCTGGGACGACTATGACCGCAAGCTGATCTCCAAGGGCGGCGGGGTGTTTCCGCGCAGCCTGAAGTCGATCCCGCTGACGCCGGAAGTCCGCGCGCTGCTCGGCGTCACGGCGGAGGCCCTGGCTCCCGCCGAGCTGATCACCGCCATCCTCAGGGCCGAGGTCGAGCTGCTCTATCTCGGCGGCATCGGCACCTATGTGAAGGCCGCCGACGAGGCGAACGCCCAGGTCGGCGACAAGGCCAACGACGCGGTGCGCGTCAACGGCGCCGACCTGCGGGTCCAGGTGGTCGGCGAAGGCGCCAACCTCGGCTTCACCCAGGCCGGCCGGATCGAGTTCGCCCGGCGCGGGGGGCGGATCGACACCGACGCCATCGACAACTCGGCCGGCGTGGACACCTCCGATCACGAGGTGAACATCAAGATCCTTACCGGCATGCTGGAGCGGACGGGGGAGCTCACCCGCAAGAAGCGCGATGTGCTGCTGCGCTCCATGGTCGACGATGTCGCGACCCATGTGCTGGCGCACAACTACGACCAGACCCTGGCCCTCTCGCTGCTGCAGATGGACGCGGCCGGCGAGCTGGAACCTCACGCGGCCTTCATGGCCGAGCTGGAAGCCGCCGGACGACTCGACCGCGCGGTGGAGGGGCTGCCGGACAATGCCGAGATCGGCGAACGCAAGGCGGCCGGCCTGGGTCTCGCGCGGCCGGAGCTGGCTGTCCTGCTGGCCTATGGCAAGCTGGAGCTGAAGCGCCGCATCCTCGCCTCCGACGCCCCGGACGACCAGTTCTTCGAGGGTCGCCTGGAAGCCTACTTCCCCAAAGGCCTGCGCCGGTGGAGCGAGCCCATGCGCCGGCACCGTCTGCGCCGGGACATCATCGCCACGGTGATCGCCAACGACGTGGTCAACCGCTGCGGCCCGAGCTTCCCCTCGCGGCTGATGGCGGCGGCGAACTGCGACGTGACCGCCTTTACCGCTGGCTACGAGGCGGCCAAGGCGGTGCTCGACGCCCCGACGCAGTGGGACGCGGTGGCGGCGCTCGACGGCAAGATTCCGGCCGCGGGCCAGATGGCCCTGTTCCGGCAGATCTCCGCCGCCCTGCGCGGAGCGACCTTCTGGCTGGCCCGCCGCGCGGCGCGCGAGAAGCTCGGCGTCGAGGCGCTGATCGCGCGTTACGGCGCGGACTTCGCCAGCCTGCGCAGGCTGATGCCGGATATCGCCTCGCCGGTGGAGCGCGCTTCGATCGCCCATCGCTCGGGCCTGATGGTCGAGGCCGGCGCGCCGGCCGAGACGGCCGAGGCGGTGGCCATCCTGCTGTCGCTGACCACGGCGGCCGACCTCGTCGATCTGGCCGAGGCGTCGAGCTGGCCGTTGCCCAACGTCGCGCGGCTCTACCATGCGGCCGGGGCGGCCTTCGCCTTCGACCGGTTGCGATCGGCGGCGGCCGGCTATCGGGTCGGCGACACCTTCGAACGCACGGCGCTGCGCCGGCTGATCGAGGACCTGCTGGCCGAACAGACCGAGGTCACGCGGGCGATCATGGACTTCGCCGGGGGCCCCAAGGCCGCGGCCGACGATCGCAAGGCGCAGGCCGCGGTCGCCGCCTGGGCTGAGCTGCGCCCCGCGCCGGTGGGCGTGGCCGCGCGCACGGTCGGGGAGATCGAGGCCGCCGGGGGCGACTGGACCTTCGCCAAGCTGACCATCGCCAACGCGGCGCTGCGCGAGCTCGCGGCGGAGGGCGCGCGGCCGAAGCGTAAGCGGGGGTAGACAGAGAGGCTCCCCCCGCCAAGGGGGGAGCCTCTGATCCTAGTGCCGGAAGACGCGGACGCCGGTGAAGACCATGGCCAGTCCGCGTTCGTCGGCCGCATCGATGACCTTCTGGTCGCCGATCGAGCCGCCGGGCTGGATGACCGCGGTGCAGCCGGCTTCGGCGGCCTGGATCAGACCGTCGGGGAAGGGGAAGAACGCCTCCGACGCACAGGCCGACCCCGTCAGGTCGAGACCGAAGTCGGCGGCGCGCAGGGCGGCGATGCGGGCGGAATCCTTGCGGTTCATCTGGCCGGCGCCGACGCCGAGGGTCTGGCCCTCGCGGGCGTAGACGATGGCGTTGGACTTCACGTGCTTGGCGATGGTGAAGGCGAACAGCATGTCGCGCACCTCGGCCTCGGTGGGCGCGCGCTTGGTCACGACCTTCAGGTCGGCCGGCGTCAGGCGGGCGGCGTCGCGGCTCTGCACCAGGAAACCGCCAGCCACCGAGCGGAAGGTGTCTCCGCCGGCTGCGGGGTCGGGCAGGCCGCCGGTGGTCAGCAGGCGGACGTTCTTCTTGGCGGCGAACAGGGCGACCGCGTCCTCGTCGGCCTCGGGGGCGATGACGACCTCGGTGAAGACCTTGAGGATCTGCTCGGCCGTGGCCGCGTCGAGCCGGCGGTTGAGCGCGACGATGCCGCCGAAGGCGCTGGTCGGATCGCAGGCCAGGGCGCGGGCGTAGGCCTCCACCAGCGTCGAGCCGGTGGCCACGCCGCAGGGATTGGCGTGCTTGATGATGGCGACGGCGGGCGCGGCGGCTGGGTCGAACTCGGCGATCAGCTCGAAGGCTGCGTCGGTGTCGTTGATGTTGTTGTAGCTCAGCTCCTTGCCCTGGAGCTGCCTGGCGGTGGCGACGCCGATGCGCGGGTTGGCGAACCGGTAGAAGGCCGCGTTCTGATGCGGGTTCTCGCCGTAGCGCATGGTCTGCACCAGTTCCCCGGCGAAGCTGCGGCGGCGCGGGGCGGCGTCGCCCAGGGCCTCGGCGAACCAGCCGGAAATGGCGGCGTCATAGGCCGCCGTGCGGGCGTAGGCCCGGGCCGCCAGCCGCTTGCGAAGCTCCAGCGTGGTCGCGCCGTCATTGGCCTGCATCGCCTCGATCACCTCGGCGACGTCGGCTGGCTCGGTGCAGACCGCGACATAGCCGTGGTTCTTGGCCGCCGAGCGGATCATCGCCGGGCCGCCGATGTCGATGTTCTCCACCGCCGTCGCATAGTCGGCGCCCGCTGCAATGGTCGCCTCGAACGGGTAGAGATTGACGTAGACGAGGTCGATCCCGCCGATCCCGTGCTCGTCCATCGCCTTCTTGTGCTCGGGCGCGTCGCGCACCCCCAGCAGGCCGCCGTGGACGACGGGGTGCAGGGTCTTTACCCGCCCGTCCATCATCTCCGGGAATCCGGTCAGGTCGGCGATGTCCTTCACCGGCAGGCCGGCGTCGGCGATGGCCTTGCGCGTGCCGCCGGTCGAAACCAGCTCCACCCCGGCCGTGGAAAGCGCGCGGGCGAAATCGATCAGGCCGGTCTTGTCGGAGACCGAGATCAGCGCGCGGCGGATCGGGGCGTGGTCGGGGGCGGCGGGGAAATCGGGAGCGGCAGGCACGGCATCGTCCTCTGAAATGGCGCGGAAAATGCCCAGGCGAGCGGCGGTCTATGGTCCCTTGCGCTCCCCGGTGGTCGCCCACCTAATTCGCCAGTCACGCCGGGATGGCGCCCGCTTAGGCCCCCGCGTCGGCCGCGTCAACGCGGCTCGCCGCCGCGAGTTTCCAGCGGACGCGGGCGCCGGCGTCCATCCGGGCCTGACCGCGCAGGACGATCTGTTGCGCCCGCCGCGGCCGGCCATCCTGGTAGTGAATGGACGGCTCGATCACGACCTCCAGAGCGTCGCTGCGCAGCCACCAGCCGGTCTCCTCGCCCTCGGCCTTGAGCAGGACGCTCTTGCGGTCCCGGGCGATCAGGGCGCTGACCTCGGGATGCAGGTGGAAGCGGACGGTGAACGGGATGAACCGCCGTCCTTCGGGTGTGGTCTCGGCTTCCGGGACCTCACGCGTGAAGCGGTCCTCGCCGCGCAGTTCGTCCGCCTCCAGGTCGAGGTAGAGACGCCGCTCGTGGCGCAGGCCAAAGCGGCGCACCCAGCCGTCGTGCCGCAGCTCCAGCCAGAGCGCGCCCGGAGCCTCGTGCCGGCGGGCCTCGACCAGGTGGTCGGCGTCGCGCAGCCGCGGGCCCAGCAGCCGGGCGGGAAAACCGCGCAGCGGCTCGCCGCAGGCGGCGTCACCGATGGAGGCGGTCGAGGCGGCGTCCACCAGCCGCATGGCCTGGGGCCCGTAGGCGTCCGGCGACCAGCCCCCGCCGACGATCAGCCGTCGCCCGCCGGCAAGGATTTCGACGGCCAGCGGCTGCGCGCAGGCGGCGATGCTCCACGCGCCCTGCGCCGGCGCGTCCCCATCGGCGATGAGTTGCAGAGAGCGACTCTCCAGCCGGTGGTAGCCATTGCGAAGGACGGGCACGCCGCGGTCGGCGACGCCGTCGTCGGCGCGCGCGGCGGCGACATAGGCCGCGTCGAGTTCCTCGCCACCCTGGAATGCGGCCAGGCGTCCATCGGCCAGGGTGAAGAACCGAGCCGCCCCGGCCAGGCGGTCGATCGCGCGCAGCATTTCGTCGGGGGCGGCGACTCCCTGCTGCACCAGGCCGTCGTCCAGGGCGGTGAGATCGAACAGCAGTTCCAGCGCGGCCTGCGGATTGCGCGATCTGTGGCCGCCGTCCGGCCCGACTGTCGCCGGCAGCACCTGTTCCAGCCGCGCAAGCGCCCGCTCCAGAAGCTTCTGGGCGGCCGGGCCGCTCAGCGCCGTGGCCGCGACCGCGGCGGCGACCGCGCGCTCCGCGGCGCGCATCGGCCCGTCGCCAACCTCCAGCAGACGCCGGGCCTGTCGGGCGAGATCGAGGGCGATCGCGGCTGTCTCCGCCTCGGACGCCCTGGCGCAGACGGCGCGGGCGGCGCAGGCGAGATTGAAGGTGCGGCGCTCCAGAGCCTCGGGGCTCCAGGCGAAGCTGTTCCAGCGCCCGAAGGTGCGCCGCCACTCGAGGGTCAGGCGCAGGGCCTCCTCGGCCCCGGGTTCGCCCAGGACCGTCAGGTCGCGCAACCAGTCGAAGCGGTGCAGGGCGACGGCGAACCGCCGGCTCGGACTGGGCTGATTCCAGGGGTCTCCGCCCGGCCCGGGCGTCAGATTGCCGCCGGCGAAGACGAAGGCTCCGGCCAGGATGCGGCGGCCGTTGTCCGGATCAGGTGGGCGCAGGTCCTTCGGCGCCGCGCCGAGTCCATCGGGTCGCGGCCGGGCGAGCAGCCAGCGATGGAGCGGCGTGCCGGCCCACTCCTCGCGGACCTGACGTTGGATTGCGACCGCCACGGCGAGCGCTCCGTAGCGGCCAGGGATGCGCGAGAGCGGTCCTGCCATGCCCCGCCCCGGCCCCCGTCAACCGCCGCGCAGGGCGCGGATGTTGTCGGCGTAGGCCGGCGGACCGCCGCGGAAGACCGCGCTGCCCGCCACCAGGGCTGTAGCGCCGGCCGCGACGCAACGGGGCGCCGTCTCTGGCGTCACCCCGCCATCGACCTCCAGGATGATGTCGCAGCCGCTGTCGTCGATCATCCGCCGCAGCCGTTCGACCTTGGCGAGTTGGGAGGAGATGAAGCTCTGGCCCCCGAAGCCGGGATTGACCGACATCACCAGCACCAGGTCGACGTCTTCCATGATCCACTGGATCACCGACGGATCGGTCGAGGGATTGAACACCACGCCGGCCTTGGCGCCGAGTTCGCGGATGCGGCGCAGGGTGCGGTGCAGGTGCGGGCCGGCCTCGGGATGGACGCTGATCAGGTCGGCGCCGGCCGCCCGGAAAGCTTCCAGATAAGGGTCGGCAGGGCTGATCATCAGATGAACGTCGAACGGGATGGTCGCATGCGGACGCAGCGCCTTCACCACGTCCGGACCGATTGTGATGTTGGGCACGAAATGGCCGTCCATCACATCGACATGGACCCAGTCGGCGCCGGCGGCTTCGATGGCGCGGACTTCCTCGCCCAGCTTGGCGAAGTCGGACGCCAGGATGGACGGGGCGATGATGGTTCGGGACGACATGGCCTAGGGCTTAACTGAATCCCTCCGGCCGGTGAAGGCCGTTAGACCGCCCTTCGAAGACGGGCGATATAGAAGCCGTCGGTCCCGCCGGGGCGATGGTGCGGCAGGATGCGCAGCGTGCCTTCCGCCGTGCGGCTGACCTCGGGCGCGCCCCCCTCGCCGGGCGAGATCGGATCGACGGCGAAGCCGGGGGTGCGCGCGAGGAAGGCGGCGACCTGGGCCTCGCCCTCCTCGGGTTCAAGCGAGCAGACGCTGTAGACGATGCGCCCACCCGGCTTCACCCGGCGGCCGGCGGTATCGAGGAGCTTGCTCTGCACGGCGGCGAGGCCGGCGACGTCGCTGGGCTTGGCGGCCCACAGTACGTCCGGATGGCGGCGGAAGGTGCCGGTGGCCGAGCAGGGCGCGTCCAGCAGCACGGCGTCGAACTGGCGCCGGTCGCCCCACTGGGCGGCGTCGGCGGTGACAAGCTCTGCGGTGAGCCCCATGCGCGCGAGGTTCTCGGACACCCGCTTCAGCCGTCCGCCCGAGCGGTCGACGGCGGTGACGGTCGCGCCCGCGGCGGCGAGTTGCAGCGTCTTGCCGCCGGGCGCGGCGCAAAGGTCGACGGCGGTTTCGCCGGCCTGGACGCCCAGAAGGCGGGCCGGGATGGCCGCCGCCGCGTCCTGAACCCACCACAGGCCCTCCGAGAAGCCCGGCCAGGCAGCCACGTCGCCGCGCAGCGCGGTGCGCAGGCTGCCGCCCGGCAGGACCTCGGCGTCCAGTTCGCCGGCGAAGATTTCCGCCTGGGACGGGTCCTTCAGGGTGATGTCGGTGGCCGGTTCCTCGGCGATCATGGCGGCGACCGCCAGGGCCTCGGCCTCGCCGAAGGCGGCGCGCCAGCGGGCGAACAGCCACTGTGGAGCCAGCAGTTCCGGATCGTCGAGGTTCGGCGGCTCGCGCCCCAGACCGCGAAGCACGGCGTTGACGAGGCCCTTGAGCGGAGCGCTGTGCCTGTCGGCGGCGGCGAGATCGACAGAGGTGGCGACGGCCGCGTGCGCCGGGGTCTTGAGCACGAAGATCTGCGCTACGCCGAGGCGAAGAATCTGCACGACCCGGTCCGACGGCGCCTTCTGCAGCCGCGCCTGCAGGGCGGCGTCGATGGGACCCAGCCGGCGCAGGGTCGCCATCACGAGGGCGCGGGCGAAGGCGCGGTCGCGCGGGGCGAGGGCTTTCAGCGCCGGATGCGCCAGCCCTTCGTCCAGTCCCGCACGGCGGGCGAGGGCGGCCGACAGCAGGTCCAGGGCGGCGGCCCGGGCCGGCAGGCCCTGAGCGTCATTCGGTTCGTTCGGTTCGGTCTGGCTCACGGCGCCGGCGTGCCGCTTATGACGCGCCTGCGCAAGCCCCGATCGGCTGAAGCGCCTCTGGCGGGATGCCGCAGAGGGCTCTAGATGAGGGTCATGACTGATCGTCCGCCTAACGCCGCGCCCGAAAAGACCCTCACCCCGGCCGCCGTGCGCGCGCTGGAGGAGGCCGAGGCCCGTCGCCTGGCCGCCGAGGCCCAGGCGCTGACCCCCGAGCAGGGCGGCCCGAAAGGGCCCGAGCCCACCCGCTTCGGCGACTGGGAGCGAAAGGGTATCGCGGTCGACTTCTAGCCGGCCGCGGCCATCTCGCCGACGATCCGCAGGGCAGCGGCGCGCGGATCCGGCGCCGCGGTGATCGGCCGACCACAGACGAGATGCGACGCGCCGGCCCTGAGCGCCTCGAGCGGGGTGGCGGCGCGGGCCTGATCGTTTTTCGCCGAGCCTTCCGGACGCACGCCCGGCGTGACCACCAGGAAATCGTCACCGCCGAGGGCGCGGGCGAGCGCCGCCTCGTGCGGGCTGGCGATGACGCCGTCGCAGCCGGCGGCGATGGCCTGACGGATGCGGCGTTCAACCAGCGCCGGCGCGGTTTCGGTGAAGCCCATCTCCTGCAGGTCCTGATCCGTCAGGCTGGTCAGGACGGTGACCGCCAGAACCTTCAGCTTCGACCCGCCGCGCCCGCGCACCGCCGCCGTCATCACCTGGGGCTCGCCGTGCACGGTGAGGAAATCGCAGCCCGAGCCGGCGAGCACGGCTGTCGAACGCTCCACCGTCGCGCCGATGTCGTGCAGCTTCCAGTCGAGGAACACCTGTTTGCCCTGGGCCTTGAGCTCGCGGGCCAGCGCCATCCCGTCGCTCGCGAACATTTCCAGCCCCACCTTGTAGAAGCTCACCGCGTCGCCCAGCACCGCCACCAGGGCCCGCGCGTCGTCGGCGGTCGGCACGTCCAGCGGGACGATCAGGCGGGGATCGGCGGCGGTTTCGGCGTGAGCGATCGCGGCGGCGGCCATGAGCGGGCTCCGGCTGGCGCGGGAGTCCCCGCGCGTGTTGATTTGGGCTAAGACGTCTGCATGAGCCAGTGGGACTTCGCGGTCAACTTCTTCGTCGCCCTGTTCGCCTTGCTGGACCCGATCGGCAATGTGCCGGTGTTCGCCGCCGCCACCACCGGGGCGAAGAGCAGGGACCGGGCGCTGATCGCCTTCTACATCTCGCTTTTCGTGCTCGGCTTCCTGACCTTCTTCTACTTCACCGGCCTCAGCCTGCTGGAGTTCTTCGGCATCTCGCAGCCGGCCTTCCGCATCGCCGGTGGGGTGATCCTGTTCATCCTGGGCCTGGAGATGATCCGCGACGATTTCACCGCCAGCTATGCCGCCGCGGCGGACGCCGAGGTGACACCGGGCTCGAAGGCCGGCCGCGCCTATGCGCGGCGCCGTTTCGAGCAGATGATCGTGCCTTTCGCCATGCCGCTGCTGATCGGCCCGGGCGCGATCTCCACTGTGGTGATCTACGCCGACCAGGCGCGGGTGTTCGGACTGGCGGGCGCCGCGGTCGGCGTGGCTGTGATCGCCGCCGTCGCTGTCGCCACCCTGCTGGCCTTCCTGGCGACGCCGGTGATCAGCCGGCTCCTGGGCCGGATCGGCTTGACCATCGTCGTGCGCGTGCTGGGCCTGATCCTCTGCGCCCTGGCGGTGCAGTTTGTCGTCGCGGGCCTCGCGGATTCCACCCTGGGCCTGATCAATCCCGAGGCCGCCGCCCCCTACCCCTCCGGCTCCTAGACCTTCCGGAAGCGCGACCCCTGAGAGGCCATCAGCGCCAGCGCCCAGTCGTCCGGGATCAGCTTGGCCACCGCGGCGATCGCCTTGTTCGGCGCGCCGGGCACGCACACCGCCCGGTTGGCCTCCATGGCCTCGTATCCGGCCGCGGCCACCTCGTCGGCGCCGAGCCACATCCACGGCGGGGTGGAGGCGCTGATCTGGCCGCGCGTGCCGTTGACGTCGTGGAATTCCGAATAGGTGAAGCCCGGGCAGAGGGCGGTGACGTGGACGCCCTGTCCCTCCGTCTCCAGGTGCAGGCTCTGTGAGAACCGGACGAGGAAGCTCTTGGTCGCGCCGTACTGGGTGTGGCCGGCGGCGCCCGGGACCAGGCCGGCTAGCGAGGCGACGTTGACGATCCTGCCGAAGCGTCGCTCGACCATGCCGGGCAGCACGCGGTGGATCAGTTCGCAGGGAGCGTGCAGCATGACCTGCAGCATCGCCTGCTGGTCCTCCCAGCGGGTGTCGGCATAGGCGCCCGGCAGGCCGTAGCCGGCGTTGTTGACCAGGGCGTCGACGGTCCGGCCGTGACCGGCGAGGTGATCGAGGATGCGCGCCGGGGCGTCGGGCTCGGCAAGGTCGGTGGCGATGGTCAGGGTCTCGACGCCCGAACGCAGGCGGATGTCCTCGGCCAGGCGGTCCAGCCGATCGGCACGCCGAGCGGTCAGCGCGAGGTCATAGCCGTGACCGGCCAGGATACGGGCGAACGCCGCTCCGATGCCGGCCGATGCGCCGGTGACCAGCGCCAGTCTGCGATCCATCCGCGCCCCCTGCTGAACCGTCGCCGAACCTAGGCCCCTGCCGTCTGGGTTCAAGGAAAAGCGTCGCCCGCGCCCAGTCTTTGTTGCAGCGCAGCATTGAATGGGGTCCGGAATGGGTGTATCGCGCCGGCCGCGTGACGGCATCGGGCCGCCCAAGGGAACATCCCCAAGGTTCCCGGAGATGACGGATGGCTGATCCGGCCGGCGCTCCCAAGGCGGGAGCGGAGGGAGCGCATCACCCCCCCAAGGAAGGTTTCTGGGCCCTCGCGGTGGGCTCGGTCGGCGTCGTGTTCGGCGACATCGGCACGAGCCCGCTCTATGCGATGCGCGTGGCCCTGGCGAGCAGCGCCGACAGCGGCGAGATGACCGTCCTCGGCGTCGTGTCGCTTATCACCTGGGCGCTGATCCTCATCGTCACGGTAAAATACGTCGTCTTCCTGATGAACGCCGACAACAAGGGCGAGGGCGGCACCCTGGCGCTGATGGCCCTGGCCCAGCGGGTCATCGAAGGGCGGCGCTCGGTCAGCGTGTTCTTCCTGGGCGTGGTCGGGGCGGCGCTGTTCTATGGGGACGGGGTGCTGACGCCGGCTGTCTCGGTGGTCAGCGCGGTCGAGGGGCTGAAAATCGCGCCGGGCATCGGGCCGCGGCTCGCGCCCTATGTCCTGCCGATCTCGGCCACCATCCTGATCGCCCTGTTCATGGTGCAGTCGCGGGGCACCGCCAGTGTCGGCAGGTTCTTCGGTCCGATCACCGTGCTGTGGTTCCTGACGCTCGGCGGCCTGGGAATCTATCACATCGCCGACGACCCCTCGATCGTGCGCGGGCTGTCGCCGCACTACGGCGTGCTGCTGCTGCTCGACAACGGCCTGCTCGGCTTCCTCATCCTCGGCGGGGTGTTCCTGGCGGTGACCGGGGCCGAGGCGCTCTATGCGGACATGGGGCATTTCGGCAAAGCCCCGCTCCGGATGGCCTGGATCGGCCTTGTCCTGCCCTGCCTGCTGCTCAACTATTTCGGACAGGGCGCCCTGGTGCTGTCCCATCCGGAGGCTCAGGCCAATCCGTTCTTCGCCATGGTGCCGCAGGCGATCTACTGGCCGGTGCTGATCCTCGGCGCGGCGGCGACCATCATCGCCAGCCAGGCGGTCATCACCGGGGCCTTTTCCGTGACCCAGCAGGCGGTGCAGCTCGGCCTGTTGCCGCGGATGGACATCCGCCGCACCAGCGAGACGCAGGCCGGCCAGATCTATGTGCCGCAGGTGAACACCCTGCTGCTGATCGGCGTGCTGGTGCTGGTGGCGCTGTTCCAGACTTCCGACAACCTCACCTCGGCCTACGGCATCGCCGTCACCGGGGCCATGCTGGTCGACACCCTGCTGTTCTTCGTGATCATCCGCCACATGTGGAAGCGCCCACTGTGGCAGGCGGCCCTGGCGGCCGGCTTCTTCGGGGCGATCGATGTGGTCTTCGTCGGCGCCAACCTGCTCAAGATTCCGCAGGGCGCCTGGGCGCCCCTGGTGCTGGGCGTCGGTCTGGTGACCATCATGTGGACCTGGACCCGCGGCGCCCGGATCCTGACCGAGAAGACCCGCCGCGACAGCGTCTCGCTCGTCGAGCTGTCGGAGATCCTCAAGGCCCGCTCGCCGCACCGCGCGCCGGGTACGGCGATCTTCCTGACCTCCGACCCGACGATGGCTCCGGTGGCCCTGATGCACAACCTGAAGCACAACAAGGTGCTGCACGAGAAGAACATCGTGCTCACCGTGGAGACCGCCGAAACGCCGCGGGTCCGCGAGGAGGACCGGATCCGCATCGAGCCGGTCAACGACGACTTCAAGCGGGTGATCATCTCCTATGGCTTCATGGAAAGCCCCAACATCCCCAAGGCGCTCGGCCTGTGCCGCCGCCAGGGGCTGAAGTTCGACATCATGGCGACCAGCTTCTTCCTCGGCCGCCGCTCGGTGGTGCCGTCAGCCCGGTCGGGCATGCCGCCCTGGCAGGACAAGTTGTTCATCTTCCTGATGAAGAACGCCGCCAACCCGACCGACTTCTATAAGATCCCCCCGGGCCGCGTCGTCGAGCTCGGAACTCAGGTGACAGTGTAATGACCGAGATTCTTTTCTACGCGGGCGACGCCCTGTGGATCATCGTGATGTCGATCATCGCCTCGACCAGCCGGGCCGCACTGAAGCGCATCCCGGCGGACGCCAGCGTGCCTATGCAGCTCGGCTCAGGTTCGCGCGTCGCATGGCGCGCGCCGCGGAACCTGGCCTTCACCCTGGTGATCGGCGCTCCCCTTGTGGTCGGGCTGTTCCTGCTGTTCGCCGGCCGCACGGCGATGGAGACGCCCGACGAGGCGCTGCTGATCTTCCTGGTCCGCGCCCTGATCGCCCCGCTGATGGCGCTGTTCCACATCGTCTGGCTGCGTTCGGCGCTCAAGACCCTCGACGACGAGCGCGTGCTTAAGTCTTGAACCTGCGCGCCGTTCGCCCTTAAACGCCCTCGCATTCCACCTCCCGCTTCAGGACGACGAACCGCCATGGCCGACAAGCCGATCAAGAAAGTCGTGCTCGCCTATTCCGGCGGCCTCGACACCTCCATCATCCTGAAGTGGCTGCAGACCGAGTACGGCGCGGAGGTCGTGACCTTCACCGCCGACCTGGGCCAGGGCGAGGAGTTGGGGCCGGCGCGCGAGAAGGCGCTCAAGCTCGGCATCAAGGAAGAGAACATCTTCATCGACGACCTGCGCGAGGAGTTCGTTCGGGACTACGTCTTCCCGATGTTCCGCGCCAACACGGTCTATGAGGGCCAGTACCTTCTCGGCACCTCGATCGCCCGGCCGCTGATCGCCAAGCGCCAGATCGAGATCGCCCGCCAGGTCGGCGCCGACGCCGTCTGTCACGGCGCGACCGGCAAGGGCAACGACCAGGTCCGTTTCGAGCTCGGCTTCTATGCGCTGGAGCCCGACATCCGCGTGATCGCGCCTTGGCGCGAGTGGGACTTCAAGTCGCGCGAGGCCCTGCTGGCCTTCGCCGAAGAGCACCAGATTCCGATTTCCAAGGACAAGCGCGGCGAGGCACCCTTCTCGGTCGACGCCAACCTGCTGCACTCGT
>JAEYTM010000316.1 GCA_023434015.1 Pseudomonadota bacterium
CTTCGTGGCCCTGCGGCGCCGGCTGAGCCCGCCGCCCGATCTGCTCGGGCGTGCACCGCGTTTCCGAACAAAAAAACCCGCCAGGCGGGCGCCCGGCGGGTTTCAGTGGGGAGGAAGGTCGCCGCCCGCCAAGGCGGACGGCGACCGAGGGTCGTCTTAGAAGTCGGCGCGCACGCCGATCGACACCAGGCGGCCGATCGGGTTGGAGGCGAAGCCGTTGAAGCCCCAGGCGCCGCCGAGGATGCCCGACGTGTTGCCGTTGTAGAACGGCGGGTCCTTGTCGAGCAGGTTCTGCACGTCGAAGTAGACCTGGGCGCCCGACATCGGGCCCACGCCGTCCTCGAAGGTGTAGGACGCGTGCAGATCGAAGATCGTCCGCGACTTCACCTTGTCGCCGCCACCCGTCGGGTTGCCGGCGGCGTCGACGGTGATCGGGATGAGCGAGGTGTTGCTCCAGTTGCGGTAGCTGCCCGTGTAGTTGGCGAACAGGTCGACCGAGAACGGGCCGTTGTCCCAGCCCACGCCGGCGCGGTTCTTGAACCGGATCGACGGGAAGGTGGTGTTGTAGCCCGAGGTGTTCAGGACGCTGAAGCTCGTGCCGCCACCGAAGTTCTGGTCGAACTTGGTGAAGTAGGTCAGCGAGTCGCTCAGGCGGAACGTGCCGTAGTTATCCGTGGGGATACGGTAGTTCACCTGGGCGTCGATGCCCTGGACCTTCAGGTTCAGAACGTTGCCCGAGCTCTGGTCGAGCAGGAAGTACACGGTCTGCGGGATCGCGCCGCTGATGCTGGCGCCGCCGGCGAGGTTGGCGAACTCGTTGATCTGCGCGGTGGTGCAACCCGTCGGGCAGATGGTCAGACGGTCGTTAAGACCGGCCGAGTTGACGATCGAGTTCGGGTTCGGCGAGTTCACGCCGCCCTCGAAGGTGTTGTTCCACAGCGTGACGTTGGCGAAGAAGCCCGGCGCGAAAGTCGGCGCGAAGTCCACGCCCACCGACCAGGCGTCACCCGTCTGCGGCTTGATGTTCAGGAAACCGCCGCCGAGCTGACGACGCATGCCCTGGTTGATGCCCAGACCGATGTTGCAGGTGGTGGTGGCGGTTTCGCAGCCGGGGACGCCGACCACTTCCGGGTAGTTGGCGACGGGCACGAAGAGCGAGCCCTGGGTGCCGACGCTGCCGGAAGCGTAGAGGTAGCCCTGCGACGGGTCGCCGATAACCGCCAGCGGCGGCGCCACGAAGGCGGTCGAGAAGTTGCCGCGGACCTTCAGGCCCTCGACGATTTCCCAGTCAGCCGCGAACTTCGGGTTCTCGGTCGAACCGACGTCGGAGAAGTGGTCGTAGCGGCCCGACAGGTTGACGTCGAACTTACGGACCAGCGGGATTTCCATGTCCGGCGAAACGACCGGCACGGCGATTTCGACATAGGCCGAGTAGGAGTTGCGCTTGTACTTGTAGTTGCGCTGCGTCGAACCCGTCGAGGACGGGCCCGTGTTGTTCGCGCCGCGGATCTTCTGCTCCAGGCGGGACATGATGTATTCGCCGCCGACAGCCATGCGGACTTCGCCGGCCGGCAGGGTGAACAGGCCGCCCTGGAACTCGAGCTTGGTCTGGTTGATCTGGTTGTAGTTCGTGTTCTCGCTGTCGTTCACGTAGAAGCCGCGCACGAGATTGGCCTGGCTGCGGCTCGCGCCGGGGGTCCAGACGTCAAGGGCGTTGGCCGTGGTGAGCGGCAGGTTGAGGGCGACGACGTTCTGGCCGGCGACGCTGCTGGCCGTGGTGCTGCCGCTGGTCTGGGTGGTGCCGTTGGCCGACAGGGTGGCGCAGGCGCCGCAGAAGGTGTCGTTATTGCCGAGGAAGCTGCGGCTCGAGCCGAAGGAGTTGCTCAGCTTGGCGGACCAGCTGTCGTTGATCTCATAGTCGAACACGGCGGTAGCGTAGAAGAACTCCGACTGCGAGTTCACCGTGCCCCAGTCCTTGCGGCTGGTGGAGGTGTCGAGCCAGCTGATGGTCTGCTGGGTCGCGCCCGGCTCGCCGGCCGGCGCCATGTAGAAGGGGTTGATCTGGCCGCCGCGGCCCGAACCCGGACCGTAGACGTTGACGTTGGTGAGCGTGCCCGGGAGCGCGTTCTCTTCGGTGGCCTGACGGTTGTAGACCATCTTGCCGGTGAAGCGCAGCTGGTCGGACAGGTCCTGGACCACCTTCACCATCACGTTGGCGCGCCATTGCTCGGGCAGGGCGTTGTCGTAGATGGAGTTGTTGCAGGGCGCGTTGGCCGCGGCGTTGCGGACGGTCGTCGTCGCGCTGGGCGACAGATAGACGTTGTTGCCCGAAGCCGGGGTGCGGATCGTCGCCGGCGAGCAGGCGAACGAGTTGGTGTTCGTGCCGCCGTAGTAGCGGTAGTCGCCGCGCGACAGGAACGGCCGGTCGGCGTTACGCAGTTCGTCCTGGAAGGTGTACTGGCCGGCGACGTAGACACCGCCCGTGTCCCAGGTCGTGCCCGCGATGCCGCCGAGGGCGTAGGTCTTGTAGCTGTCGGCGAAGCCGACCTTGCCGTTGAACTGGGCGCCGTTGAAGGTGTCGCGGGTGATGAAGTTCACCACGCCGGCGACGGCGTCAGAGCCGTAAACCGAGGAGGCGCCGTCGGCGAGCACTTCCACGCGCTGAATGGCGGCGGTCGGGATGATGTTCGGGTCGGTCTGCGAATATTGCGTACCGCCGCCCACCAGGCGCAGGCCGTCCATGATCACCAGAGTCGAGTTGCTGGCGCTGCCGGCGAGGCTGTGGATCTGCGGCGAGTAGTAGGAGTAGGCGTTCTCACCCTGCGGCGCGGAGCCGGAGGTGGTGATCGCGGGAACGGTGTTGACCAGCTGCGAGGCGTTCACGGCGCCGGTGCGGGCGATTTCCTGCTGGCCGATCGAGGTGACGGCCGAGCCGATCGGCGCGACGCCGCGCAGGCTGGTGCCGGTCACGACAACCGCTTCGAGTTCGGCGATATCCGAATCCTGCGCGGAGGCGGAAGTCGCAAAGAACGACGTCGCCGCCATCAGGGCGATCAGCGATCCGCCCATGGAGAGTTTACGTGACATATTTATGCCCCTGCCTGTCAAAAACGTTTCCTCGGCTCGGGCCCGACTTTTATCGGATATATCCTATATCCTATCGGGCGAGGGGCTTTGGTTAGGCGGCAGGGCCGGCGAGGTCAACCCTAGCGCCGCGCTTGCATACATTTCTGCAGATGAGTCAGTTCACAACTCAGAGGCGTGATTTTCGCCACGCTCCCGAGGGAAGCGACCGACACGGCGCAGCATCGCTACCTTCAGTTGTGGGGGAGTCGCCCCGGTTCGAGGGCTGAAGCTCGGCGAGCGTGCCCAAAAGGCCACAGGGATTCCGGCGCCGGCGTCAGAGCGGCGCGCGCCGGGCTACTCGCTCTCAGCGGGCGTTTTTGTGACTTCGCGGGTTCGGGCCTCGAACCTCGCGTGGGACTTCTCGATATGGACACGCATCGCCGCGGCGGCTGCGGGGCCGTCGCGCCGTTCGAAGGCCGCGAGAATCTCCGCGTGCTCCTTCAGCGCCTCCCGGGTGACGGTGGCGTGGTAGAGCAGGCGGAACAGATGGGCGTGGGTGTGCAGGCGGGCGAGCGCCTCCTCCACCAGGGTGTTGCCCCCGGCGCGGGCGATCTCGTCGTGGAACCGCTTGTCGAACTGGGCGAAGCGGCCATAGGCCAGCACGTCGCCCTCCTCCTCGGTCATTTCCCGGCCAAGCGCCACCAGGGCGGCGAGATCCTCGTCGGAAATGTTCTCCGCCGCCTTCGCCGCCGCATAGGGCTCCAGCAGCAGCCGCAGGTCGTGCAGGTCCTGGAACTGCTTGCTGCTGAGCTGCGGCGCAGCCCGGTAGCCGACAAGGTGGGTCTTGTGGATCAGCCCCTGGCTCTCCAGGCGGCCGAGCGCCTCCCGCACCGGCGTCTGGGACACGCCCAGCTCCCGTGCGACGACGTCGATATTGATGCGCGCCCCGGGCGCGATCTGCAGCAGCATGATCCGGGAGAACAGGGCGTTGTAGACCTCGTCCCCCAGGCTCATCGGCCGGCGCAGCGGCTTGCCGATCGGCAAGGCGGTATAGACCAGCTCTGGATCGTTGACGCGGGTCATGTCGCAGCCCTGCCCCAGGCGGTCACGCGGACGGGAGCGGGGGTGGTCCGGCCAGGGCGACGGATCGCCCTGGCCGAGGTTGCTGCAAAGGTCGGTGGCCGCAGAATGTTCGTTACCTCTGGTGCAGAGGCATCTGCCCGCGGCCGGCGAGCTTGATGCGATAGATGCTGGTCGAACCGGTAATGTAGGCGGTCTGCCCGTCATCGGCCCAGGCGATGTTGGCGGCGACTTCGGGGAGCTTGATGACCCCGAGCTTCTTGCCTTCCGGCGAGACGACCGTGACGCCGCCCGGGCCTGTGACCCAGACATTGCCGGCGGTGTCGATCTTCAGGCCATCCGGCACGCCCTCGCCGTCCGCGGCGGTGAAGGTGATGAGGTCGGTCCCCGTCCCCACCGAACCGTCGGCGGCCACCGGATACTTGCGGACGAACATCTCCGGCCCGGTGTTGGCGACGTAGAGCGTCTTGCCGTCCGGCGAGAAGCCCAGGCCGTTCGGACGCGGCAGGTCGCGGATCATCGCCGTCAGCTTGCCGCCGGCGTAGCGGTACACGCCGTTGAACGGCACTTCCTTCGCCGGGTCCTCGTCCTGGCCAGCCAGGCCATAGGGCGGATCGGTGAACCAAAGGGCCCCGTCGGCGGAGAACACCAGGTCGTTCGGGCTGTTCAGCCGCTTGCCCTCGAACTTGTCGAGGAAGGTGGTCGCGGCCATCTTGTCGTCGAGGCGGGCGATCCGGCGCAGGCCGTGCTGGGTCATCAGGACCGCGCCGTCCTTGTCGGTGACCATGCCGTTGGAGCCGAGGTAGGCGCCTTCCGGCGGGTTATCGAGGCCGCCGGCCTTCTCGAGCAGAACCTCGACCTCGCCCTGCGGAGTCACGGCGATCATCTGGTTGCCGACCAGGTCGGAGAACCACAGGCGGCCGCCGCGCCACATCGGGCCCTCGGTGAACTTGAAGCCGGTGGCGACCTTTTCGATCTGGGCGTCCGGGGCCACCAGCGCGTCCATGGCCGGGTCGAGGCGCACCACCTCACCCGCGGCCGGAGCCGTCGCGGCGGCGACGTCCGTCGCCGGGGCGGGTTCCTCGCGCGAGCAGGCCGCAGCGGCCAGTGCGACGGTGGAAAGGAGGAGGATTTTGAACGTACCAGTCATCGATGACACCGCTTACTTGGAGGATGGCGCAACCGCCGTGAAATTTGGGATAACGTCAGTCGCCCGTCGAGTCCCGAACGCTATGATCGAGCCGAGCGTGCTTGAAAAGCCAGATCGTCGAGACAGGCGTTATCGGCGCCGCAGCGCGCCACGATTCCCGATCCATTTCCTGCCCCGTTTTTTCTCGTCCGATCAGACAGCGAAGCCGTGATCGGCGCCGGTTACCCACCGCCCCGAGGCGGCAACTTAGCCCTTGCCGGCCCAGGGAGCCTTGCATACAACTGAGCTTAACAACAAGATAAAACCTGGACATCAACTCTACTCGACGCCTGTGATCGCGTCGGATGTTCACTTCCAGGTTTCGGGAGAGGCCCAGGCGGGCGCGCTGAGCCTTATTCGACATAACTGTCGGATCGGCGCTTCGGCCAGCCCGGTGATTCCCGGCCCCAGGTCCGTCATGATGTTCACGGTCCTGCCACCGATCAACCCCAGCAACCAGCCCCGGGCTGGATAAGGAGTGCCGCCATGGCCAGAACCCTGCTCGCAGTCGCGCTTGCCCTTCCGCTGTTCGCCGCCAGCGCCGCTCAGGCGCAACCGGCCGCGGCCCCCTCGCTGGCCCAGCGCATCGCCAAGACCGACCCTTCGAAGTACCGCGAGGCCACCTCGGTCCACGGCGGGGCCGGCGCGATGAAGTTCGGCTCCCTGCTCGGGACCGACGCCCTCGACACCAACTTCATCTTCCTGCACCGCGGCGAGTTGCAGCCGGGCGGCGGGATCGGCGCGCACTTCCACAACGACTGCGAGGAGATGTTCGTCATCCTCGATGGCGAGGCCCAGTTCACGATCGACGGTCGCACCTCGGTGCTGAAGGGACCGGCCGGGGCGCCGACCCGGGCCGGGCATTCGCACGGCATCTACAACGCCAGCGACAAGCCGGTGCAGTGGATGAACATCAATGTCGGCATGTCCAAGGTGTATGACGCCTTCGACCTCGGCGACCCGCGCGTCGGCGCCCCGCTCGACCACGTCCCGACGTTCATGACCCTGCGCCTGGATCGCAGCCTGCTGCGGCCGGTCGAACGCATGAAGGGCGGGACCGGCACGGTTCAGCATCGCCGCGCCCTGGGCCCCAGCGTCTTCAGCAGCACCTGGTCCTACGTGGACCACCTGGTGATCCCGCCCGGCGCCTCGGTCGGCCGTGACGTGCAGGCCGACATGAGCGAGGTCTATTACGTCATGAACGGCGAAGGCTCGGTGACGCTGAACGCCGAGACCGCCACGGTCCGCACTGGCGACGCCATTCCGGTGCGCCTGAACGAGGCCAAGGCCTTCGCCAACACCGGCTCCGCGCCGCTGGAGCTGATGATCATCGGCGGCGCCCGCGACCCGGCCGCCAAGCGCGCCTTCATCCAGGCCACCGCGCCCGTCCGGCGCTGAGCGCACGGTTCATCGGACATCGAAGGCGGCCGCGGC
>JAEYTM010000326.1 GCA_023434015.1 Pseudomonadota bacterium
GCCTCGTCCATCGGCAGGCCGGCGCGGACCAGGGCGCGCGCGTAGGCGACAGCCGCCGCGGCGGCGAAGGCTAGCTCCAGCGCCTCGCCGCCGCCCGCCTCGTGCACCACCCGGCCGGAGGCCAGGAACAGCCGCGCCTGCGGATAGGTCTGGGCCAGGCGCGCGGCGACGGTCGCCGCCTTGATCAGGTGGCTCTCGACCGGGCCGGGGCTGGTCCCGGCTTCGGCGAAGGCGCTGAGCGGGTCGAGATCGAGGTTGAGGCGCGCGCCGGGCGAGGCCTTGGCCACCGCGCCCAGCCAGTCGGCCGCCTGCGGTCCCAGGAAACCGGCGTCCAGGCCGACGGGGGCAAGTTCCAGGATCACCCCGTCCAGGGCGCGGGCCAGGCCCTCGGCCGAGCCTATGGCGACGCCTTTGCGGCCGTCGGGGTCCAGGCGCACGATCGCCGAGGCCGCGCCGCCGCCCAGGTCGGCGAGCAGCTCGGCATTGGCCCGGGCCGGATCAGGGTGGGCGGTGAGCACACGCAGGTCCCACGGCCGCTCGGCGTCGAAGGGTCGGGGCGGGAAGGGGATCGGCGCGGGCGCGTCGTCCGCTCCGTAGAAGGGGGCCACCGGCAGTCCCTCGGCCGTCGCGGTCTCCAGGCTGGCGAACGGCGCCTCGCCGAGCGTCCGGGCGACCAGGGCCCGCCAGGCCTCGTCGGTCGCGGCGGGGAAGTCCGAGGTCAGGCGCAGGGCATCGGCCATCCCAGGGTCATGAGCCCGGCGCACAGGGGGCGTCAAGTTCACGCCGCGTCAGGGGAGGCGCGAAGCGCCGCGCCGGCCTACACTGGCGCCCCGCGAGCTGAGTCCCGAGGAGCGTGTCGGCCATGGATTACTATCGGACCCAGGAAGTCGCCCTCGTGTGGGGGCCGAGGATCGCGGCGGTGATCGCCATCCTGCTGGCGGCGCACTTCCTGGCCAAGGGCGCCCAGTGGGGGCTGGCGCGGCTGGTCGACAGGGCGCCGGCCCTGAAGCGCCACAACGAGGCGGCCGCGCCGCGCGAGACGCCCGGCTACCAGCTCGGCCAGCTCGCCTACTGGCTGGTGCTGCTGGTCGGCCTGATCGCCGCCCTCACCGTGCTCGGCCTGACCAGCGCGGTGACGCCGCTGAACGCCCTGCTGTACGAGGTGCTGAGCTACGTTCCCGACGTCATCGGGGCGGTGGTGATCTTCGTCGTCGGCCTGGTGGTGGCCACGGTGGCGCGGCGGGTGGTCGAGGCCGCGCTCAACGCGGCCCGCATCGACCGCTGGCTGGAGGAGGCCGGCCTCACCCGGGTGACCGGCGCCTCGGGCCTGGCCAAGACCTTCGGGACGCTCGCCTATGTTCTGATCGTCATTCCGGTGACCATCGCCGCCCTGCAGGAACTGGGCATCGCGGCGATCTCCGACCCCGCCGTGGCGGTGCTGGCGACGGTGCTGGCCGCCCTGCCGCGCGTGCTGGCCGCGGCCATCGTGCTGTCCATCGCCTTCGTGATCGGCCGCTGGGTGTCGGCGCTGCTGGAACAGATCCTGCCGTCGTTCGGCTTCGACCGCAGCCTGCAGGCGCTGGGGATCGGAGCGCAGCCGACGACGCCGGACACCCTGACCGGAGAGGCGCCGCCGCCCGCCCGCGGGCTGACCCCGTCGAAGGTGGTGGCGCGCCTGGCGCTGGTGGCGATCATGCTGTTCTCGGCCGTGGAGGCCGCGCGCCTTCTGGCCTTCGCCGCCGTGGCGGTGATGCTGACCGAAATCCTCGATCTGGCCGGCCATGTGCTGTTCGGCGGGGTGATCATCACGCTCGGGGTGCTGATCGCCAACTTCCTGGCCGGCATGATCAACCGCTCGACCGGACGCGCCGACGGCTTCGCCTCGACCATCGTCTGGTGGGCCACCGTCGCGCTGGCCACCGCCATGGGTCTGAGGTTCATGGGCATCGCCGACGAAATCGTCATCCTGGCCTTCGGCCTCGTGCTCGGCTCGGCCGCTGTGGCCGCGGCCCTCGCCTTCGGCATCGGCGGGCGTGAGACCGCCGCCCGGCTTCTGGAACAGTGGACCCGCGACCTGCGCGATCGGCCGCCGGCTCCGCCCACGCCGCGCGAGCCGCCGCCGCAGACTCCGCCGGACGCCTGAACCTCCGGCCGTCTGACCGGCCCGACCTTGCATGACGTCGGGGAGGGCGTGCACAGTCCTCGAACGACTGTTCGAGGATCGATCCATGGCCCTGCCGCCCGTGCTCCGCGACCGACTGAGGCTGCCGGTGATCGCCAGCCCGATGTTCATCGTCTCGGGCCCCGACCTGGTGATCGCCCAGTGCAAGGCGGGCGTCGTCGGCTCCTTCCCGGCGCTCAACGCGCGGCCGGCCTCGCTGCTCGACGAATGGCTGCACCGGATCACCGAGGAACTGGCCGCCTGGGACCGGGACCACCCGGAAGCCCCGTCCGCTCCCTTCGCCGTCAACCACATCGTCCACAAGACCAACGACCGGCTGGAGCGTGACGTCGAGGTCTCCACCCGCTGGACGGCCCCTATCGTCATCACCTCCCTGGGCGCGCGGGAGGACATCAACCAGGCGGTCCATTCCTATGGCGGGGTGGTGATGCACGACGTCATCAACGACCGCTTCTCCCGCAAGGCGATCGAGAAGGGAGCCGACGGCCTGATCCCGGTCGCGGCCGGGGCGGGCGGTCACGCCGGGCGGCTGTCGCCCTTCGCCCTGGTGCAGGAGATCCGCGCCTGGTTCGACGGCCCGGTGGCCCTGTCCGGGGCGATCGCCAGCGGCCGGGCGATCCTCGGCGCCCAGGCCATGGGGGCGGACCTCGCCTATGTCGGCTCGGCCTTCATCGCGACCAGGGAGGCCAATGCCGACCCGGCCTACAAGCAGATGATCGTCGACTCCTCGGGCGAGGACATCGTCTACACCAACCTGTTCACCGGGGTGCACGGCAACTACCTGAAGCCGTCCGTCGTCGCCGCCGGCCTCGACCCCGACGCCCTGCCGGAATCCGACCCCTCGCGGATGAACTTCGGCTCGGCCAGCGCCAAGGCCTGGCGCGACATCTGGGGCTGCGGCCAGGGGATCGGGGCGGTGACGGACGTGCTGTCGGCCGGCGACCTCGTCGCCCGCCTGGCCGCCGAGTACGAGCAGGCCAAGGTGGAGCTGGCGGCCAAAACCTCGCTCACCTCCGGCCGCGCCCTGCTCGCCGCCGAATAGCGTTCTCGCGGGCTTCAGATTTTCTGCGCCCCTTGCCACGGTTATTCCTAGTGTATCCATAGGAATGAGGGGGTAGCTAACGCTCATCACTGAGGGGATGAGCTATGTCCACGTCCGCACGTCGTCGAAACTTCCGCACCGCCGCCCTGGCCACACTGCTCTGCAGCGTCGCGTCGGCGGCCCTGGCGCAGACGGCCGCGCCCGACGCGGCCCTCGCCGCGCGCGATGTCGCCGCCGAGGAAGCCGACTCCACCATCGGCGAGCTGACCGTCACCGCCCGCCGCCGGGTCGAGACCGTCCAGGAAGTGCCGTTGGCCGTCTCGGTGATCGGCGCCAAGCAGATCGACGACACCGGCGCGTTCAACGTCGGCCGCCTGCAGCAGCTGACGCCGACCCTGCAGTACTATTCGTCCAATCCGCGCAACACCTCGGTGAACATCCGCGGCCTGGGCGTGCCCTTCGGCCTGACCAGCGACGGCTTCGAGCAGGGCGTCGGCTTCTATGTCGATGACGTCTACAATTCGCGCGTGGCGACCGCGACGTTCGACTTCCTTGACGTCGACCGGATCGAGGTGCTGCGCGGCCCGCAGGGAACGCTGTACGGAAAGAACACCACCGCCGGGGCGGTGAACATCACCACCAGCCAGCCGACCTTCCACTTCGAGGGCAAGGCCGAGGTCTCGGTGGGCAATCTCGACTTCAAACAGGCCAAGGCGGTGATCTCCGGGCCGCTGTCCGAAACCGTGGCGGCCCGTCTGGCGGTGTCGAACACCACCCGCCGCGGGACGATCTATAATGTCACCAGCCAACAGCACGTGAACGGCCAGGACAACCTCGGCGTCCGCGGCCAGCTGCTGTTCAAGCCCAGCGACGACCTGGCGATCACCTTCACCGGCGACTACAACAAGCAGGACGCCGAGTGCTGCGCGCAGATCTTCGTGCGCACCGGCGCCACCCAGCGGCCGCTGAACCGCCAGTACGCCGCGCTCGCCGCGGCCCAGGGCTACACGGTCGCCAGCACCAATCCCTTCGACCGCATCACCGACGTCGACGCCAGCCTGAACGCCGGCAACAAGATCGGCGGCGCCTCGGCCCGCGTGGTCTGGAACGTCGGGCCGGGCACCCTGACCTCGGTCACCGCCTGGCGCTTCTGGGACTGGAAGCCGGAGAACGACCGCGACTTCCTCGGCCTGTCGATCGTCTCGAAGTCGCAGAACCCGTCGCAGCAGGACCAGTACACCCAGGAACTGCGCTACAACTACGGGACCGAGCGGTTCGACGCCGTGCTGGGGGCCTTCGCCTTCAAGCAGCGCATCGACACCCAGGGCACCGAGCAGCAGGGACCGGCCTCCAGCCGCTGGAACATCAACCCCAGCAACGTCCTGTCGAACGACCCCAGTGTCCTCAACGGCCTGGTGGCGCGCAACACCCAGTACCTGAAGGCGAGCAGCTTGGCCCTGTTCGGCCAGCTCAGCTACAAGGTCACCGAGGACTTCACGATCCAGCCCGGCGTGCGGCTGAACTACGACAAGAAGGAAGGCTACTATCAGCGGCTGGTCTTCGACGGCGCCGGCGTCCCGGTGCTGTCCGGCCAGGCTGGCGCGGTCCGGGCCGCGCAGCTCGCGGTCTTCACGCCGCAGCTCAGCGCGCCTGAGTTCAGCGACTGGAACTTCAGCTACGACCTGACCGCCAGCTACAGGCTCGCCCCCGACCTGCTCGGCTACGCGACCTACGCCAAGAGCTTCAAGAGCGGCGGCATCAACCAGAACGGCCTGCCCACAGACGGGGCCGGCGTGCCCATCGCCTCGGCCGGCACCATCAAGCCGGAGGACGTCAATCACTTCGAGGCCGGGCTGAAGACCCAGTTCTGGGACCGGCGCGCGGTCCTCAACCTCTCGGCCTTCCGCACCGACATCAAGGACTACCAGGCCACGGTGACCAACGGTCAGCTCGGCGTTCTGCGCGGCTATCTGGCCAACGCCGGCAAGGTCCGCACCCAGGGCTTCGAGGTCGACTTCTCGGTCCGGCCGAGCGAGCGCTTCACCGCCTACGCCAATGGCGCCTACACCGACGCCACCTACCGCAGGTTCGTCGACGCCCCGTGCCCGCCGGAACTGGCCGGCGGTACGGCCGTCGGCGCGGGCCAGACGCCCAGCGCCCCGGGCACGCCCGGCGGCCTCAGCCCGGCCAACTGCGACATCTCCGGCCAGCGCCTGCCCGGCGTGTCGAAGTGGAGCCTGTCGTTCGGCGCCGAGGCGAACACCCCGTTCAAGCTGCTGGACAACGAGGGCGAGCTCTACGTCGGCTACGACGGCAGCTACCGCTCGAACTTCTCCTCCAACGCCTCACCCTCGGCCTACACCTGGGTGGACGGCTACGCCCTGTCGAACTTCCGGGCCGGCTTCCGCACGATCGAGGGGCTGAACCTCTACGCCTGGGTCCGGAACGCCTTCGACGAGGAATATTTCGAGATGCTCGCCATCGGTCCGAGCAATACCGGCCTGATCGCCGGCCAGCCCGGCGACCCGCGCACCTGGGGCGTCACCCTCAAGGCGTCGTTCTAGGGCCTGGCTCTGGCGTCCATGACGGATACGGCCCGACCGTCCATGCGCGTGCAGGGTTTCCTCCCCGGAAACCCCGCGCCGTCGCCCCGGC
>JAEYTM010000341.1 GCA_023434015.1 Pseudomonadota bacterium
GCAAACTTCTTAGGCGATGCTTAACCATGAAGGCGGCTCCGGGACGGGCTGCATCCATGAGGTTTGCCGTGACCCGCCAGTCCCTCTTTCGCCTTGTCATGATCGCCGCAGGGGCGGCGTCCCTGGCCGCCTGCGCGAGCGGGCCGCGCTACGCCGCCCAGCCGCAGACCCAGGCCGCGCCCGGGCAGAAGGTCGGGCGGCCCTATCAGATCAACGGAGTCTGGTACACGCCCAAGGTCCAGCCGAACTACAACGAGGTCGGCCTGGCGTCCTGGTACGGGCGCGAGCACCAGGGCAAGCCGACCGCCAACGGCGAGCGTTTCGACCGCAACCGCATCAGCGGCGCACACACGACCCTGCCACTTCCGTCGATCGTCGAGGTGACCAACCTGGAAAACGGCAAGCGCCTGAGGGTGCGGGTCAACGACCGTGGGCCGTTCGTGCGTGGCCGGATCATCGATCTGTCGCAGGAGGCGGCCCGAGAGCTCGGCTTCGAGACCAAGGGCCTGGCCAAGGTCAGGGTGCGCTATCTCGGGGCGGACGAGACCCGCACCGCGATGATGGACCCGCGCGTCGAATAGGCGTTCTGGACATCTGTCGCGAACCGGCCAATTTGGCGGCGTGGCGCGCGGACGGTTCATCACATTCGAAGGCGGGGAGGGGGCGGGCAAGTCCACCCAGCTCAGGCGGCTGGCCGCCCGCCTTCAGGCCGAGGGCCATGAGGTCGTCGCGACCCGCGAGCCTGGCGGTTCGGCCGGCGCCGAGAGCATCCGCGACCTGGTCCTGAACGGGTCGGCGGACCGCTGGAGCCCGATCACCGAAACCCTGCTGATGTACGCTGCGCGGCGCGATCACATCGAGCGGGTGATCCGTCCGGCGCTGGACCGCGGGGCCTGGGTGGTGTGCGATCGTTTCGCCGACTCCACCCGGGCCTATCAGGGCGCGGCCGGCGGCACGGACAACCGGCTGATCGCGGCCCTGGAGACTCACATCCTGGAAGACGCCAGGCCGGACCTGACCCTGGTGTTCGACCTGCCGCCGCAGATCGGCCTGGCCCGCGCGCATGCCCGGGCCGGCGCCGAGATGCGTTTCGAATCCAAGGGCGAGGCCTTCCATCACCGGCTGCGCGACGCCTTCCTGGCCATCGCCCGGGATGAGCCGCAGCGCTGCCGTCTGATCGACGCCACCGCGGCGATCGACGATGTCGAGGCGGCGGTCTGGGACGCGGTGACCGAACGGCTGGCCGAGCGTCATGGCTGACGTGGACCTGCCGCATCCGCGCGAAGTGTTCCACCTTCAGGGACACGAAGGGCCGGAGACGGACTTCGAGGCGGCGCGGGCGCGGGGGCGGCTGCACCATGCCTGGCTGCTGACCGGGCCGGAAGGGGTCGGCAAGGCGACCTTCGCCTATCGCGCCGCGCGTCGCCTGCTGGGCGCCCCGGCCGATCCGGCCTACGGAATCCTCGGCGCTGCGCCGGACCATCCGGTCAGCCGTCAGATCATCGCCCGTTCGCACCCCGACATCCTGGCGATCCAGCGCCAGGACGAGGACGGCAAGGTGCGCAAGGTCATCCCCGTCGACGAGGTGCGCAAGCTCTCCGAGTTCTTCTCCAAATCGCCAGCCAGCGCGCCGCACCGGGTGGCCATCGTCGATGCCGTCGACGACCTCAACACCAACGCCGCCAACGCGCTGCTGAAGACCCTGGAGGAACCGCCGGCGCGCGGGATACTGCTGCTGGTCTCCCATTCTCCGGGGCGGCTGCTGCCGACCATCCGCTCGCGATGCCGGCGCCTGGCCTTCTCGGCCCTGAGCCTGGAAGACGGCGCGGCCTTCGTTCGCGACCGCGCGCCGGTGAACGAGGAGGAGGCCCTGCGCCTATCGCGGATGGCGGGCGGAGCGCCCGGACGGGCGCTGACGCTGGCCGCCGCCGGGGCGATCGTCATCGACGACGCCGCGCGCAGCCTGCTGGCCGACCTGCCGAGCATCGACGAGGCCGCCGCCCTCCTGCTGGCCGACCGTTTCCGTGGTGCGGAGGGGCAGGCCCAGTTCAACCTGCTGTTCGACCGCCTGGCCGAGCGGGTGCATGGCCTGGCCACCGACCGGGCCGCCCAAGGGATCGGCGCGCTTGATCGCTGGGCGCGGGCGTGGGAGACGCTGCAGCGCCTGCCGCGGGAGGCCGAGGCGCTGAACCTCGACCGGACCGACGCGCTGTTCACCGCCCTGACCGAGCTGCGCCAGGCCGCACGGGCCTGAGCCGGACCAGACCGACCCGATGTTGATCGACAGCCACGTCAACCTGCATGCGCCGCAATTCGACGACGACCGCGAAGCGGTGATCGCACGGGCGCGCGAGGCCGGCGTGCGCCTGATGGTCAACATCTGCGACCGGGTCTCGAACTACGAGGCGGTGCGCCGGGTCGCCGATCATCCGGACATCTGGGCGACCGTCGGCGCCCATCCGCACGAGGCGAAGGAGAATCCCGACCTTTCGGCGAGTGCGCTGATCGACATCGCCGCCGATCCGAAGGTGGTCGGCATCGGCGAGTGCGGCCTCGATTTCCACTACGATCTCAGCCCGCGCGATATCCAGGCGAAGGTGTTCCGTGTCCACTGCGAGGCGGCGCGGGCGACGGGCCTGCCGCTGGTGGTCCACACCCGCGAGGCGGACGAGTTGATGGGCGAGATCCTCGAGGAGGAACATGCGCGCGGCGCCTTCCCGATCCTGATGCACTGCTACACCTCGGGCGCGGACCTCGCCCGGCGGGCCGCGGCGCTGGGCGCCTGGTTCTCCGTCTCCGGCATCGCCACCTTCAAGGCCGCCGAGGACGTGCGCGCGGTGATCCGCGAGATGCCGGCTGACCGGATCATCGTGGAGACCGACTGCCCTTATCTGGCGCCCGTGCCGCATCGCGGCCGGCGGAACGAGCCAGCCTTCCTGCCGCATGTCCTGGCCAAGCTGGCAGAGATCCGCGGCTGGACCCTGGACGAGGCGGAGCGGCTGACCGAGGACGCCTTCTTCGCCGTCTTCCCGAGGATCCCGCGGCCGTGAGCGGGACGCTGGAGGTCACCATTCTGGGCTGCGGCTCATCGGGCGGCGTGCCGCGGGCGGACGGGAATTGGGGCGCGTGCGATCCGGCCGATCCGAAGAACCTGCGCACTCGTTGCTCGCTGCTCGTCCGGCGCAAGGGGGAGGCGCCTGAGCAGGAAACCACCCTGGTGGTCGACACGGCGCCCGACTTCCGGATCCAGTGCGCTAGCGCCGGGGTGAAGCGGCTGGATGCAGTTCTGCTCACCCACGACCATGCCGACCAGGTGCACGGCATCGACGACGTGCGGGCTTTTTACCTCCGCCAGCAGGCGCGGGTGGATTGCCACACGGACGCGCCGACCGCGGCCAGCCTGCGCCAGCGGTTCGGCTACATCTTCGAGGGGCAGGGCGGCTATCCGGCGATCTGCGACCTGCAGCCGATCCCCAGTCATGGAACGCCGTGGCGGGTGAACGGCCCGTCGGGCGCGATTCCGGTCGTGACCTTCGACCAGGACCACGGCGGCGTGCGTTCGGTGGGCTACCGCTTCGGCGGCGTGGCCTATTCGAGCGATGTGGTCGGGCTGGACGACGCGGCCTTCGAGGCCCTGGCCGGGCTGGATGTCTGGATCGTCGACGCCCTGCGCCTGCGGCCGCACCCGACCCATTCCCATGTCGAGCGCACCCTGGAATGGATCGCGCGGGCGGCGCCGAAGCGGGCCATCCTGACCAACATGCATATCGATCTCGATTATGAGACCCTGGCGGCCAGCCTGCCGCCGGGCGTCGAGCCGGCATTCGACGGCTTGCGGCTCGAACATCAGCTTGAGGCGGAAATATCTTGAGTTCTTGGCCGCTTAAGCTCGGGTTCCTCGCGTCCGGAAATGGCTCCAGCGCCCGGGCGATCATGCACGCCATCGCCGGGGGCGATCTGGCCGCCGAGGCGCGGCTGATGGTCAGCAACAACCGCAGCGCGCCGGCGCTGGCCTTCGCCCGGGAGCACGGGTTGCCGGCGCTCTGCATCCCGACTCAGGCGGATGCGGCGGCGGCCGACTCGCGCCTGGCAGCCGAGATGGCGGCTCACCAGGTCGAGCTGATCATCATGTCGGGGTATCTGCGCCACCTGGGTCCGGCGACCCTCGGCCGGTACGCGGGGCGAATCCTCAACATTCATCCCGGGCCGCTGCCGGAATTCGGCGGCCAGGGCATGTACGGTCGGCGTGTGCACGAGGCGGTGATCGCCGCCGGCGTGCCGGAAAGCGGCATCGTCATCCATCTGGTCGATGAGGAGTACGATCGCGGACCCGCGGTCGCGCGCCGGGGCGTGCCGGTGAAGCCCGGCGATACGCCCGAGAAGCTGGAGGCGCGCGTGACGTCAGCCGAGCCGGCGTTCTTCGTGGAAACCTTGCAGCGGATCGCCGCTGGCGAACTGCCGCTCCCGCCGGCGTGAGTGATCGGCATTTCCGATAATATTCCTTAGGCGCAATTGATTGGTGCGCATGCCAGGCCCCCTGGGATGCGTCCCGCCGCAATCAGCGCCGAGGCTGCGGCGGGACATGGCTTCAGTTGAGGCCGCCGGCGGCCACGGCCGAACTGACCGGCAGATAGATGTTGCCGCCGCCGGCGGACACCACGTTGCCACCCCCCGCGGCGATGACGTTAAGGCCGCCGGCAGCCACCACGTTGCCGCCACCGGCTGCGATCACGCTGCCGAGCGAGGCCCGGCCTGCCGCCTGAGCCTGGGCGGCCGAGATCCTGCCGCTCGACAATGCCTGCTGGGCGCTCATCTTGCGGCCCGGCGCCCACCGCTGGTTCGACGCGCCGGAGCAATGCCAGCCGATCACGCGCGATCCCTGGCCGCCGCCACGTTCGATATCGGCGCACCAGCCTTCCTCATTTCGCAGGGCGCCGTTGGCGATGATCCACTTCTGCGCGCGCGACCCGTTGCAGCCGGCGGCAGCCAGGCCGGCCCCAGCGCCTCCGGTGGTGGTCAGGCATTTCCCACCGACCAGAAGCTCGCCGTAGGAGCCGCTGCGGAAGCGAAAATCCTGATTGCCTTGGCCGTGGCAGCTCCAGGTAATGGCCTCGCTGCCGTTCTTCATGTCCAGACACTGCCCGGCCGCATGGCCGCTGAGCAGGACTTCCGCCCGGGCCGGCGCCGGCAGCGCCGTTGGCGTCAGCATCAGCCCAGCGGCGATCAGCGCGATCTTGAATGTCATGGTTCTCTCCTCCCTGAGCATCGAGGGCCCGTCATTGCGCCTTGGTGCAGGCCGTGGTGGCCGGATCGACGATGTGGGCGCCATTCGGCCGACGGTTTTCGTCCCGCTCGAAATAGACCGCGGGCTGACCCGAACGATCGGGGCGAAGCTGGCCGACCGCCCCGCTGAAGGCGCCGCTGGTCAGCCGGATTCGGTCGCCGTTCCGCACGAAGGCGCCGCCGGTGTTGGCGGTGCGGTACGTCCCGTTGGGCAGCAGCGTCAGGGTCGCCATGTTCGAGAAGCGAAGCTCCCGACTGTTCAGTTCGCCGGCGGTATAGGTCACCCGTGTCTCCCACCAGGCGCAGGTGAGCTTTCCGGACGGCAGAGGCGCGGCCGCCACCGCGGGGGACGCGGCTCTGGTGAAGCGAAGCGTTCCCTTCATTTCGCCGGTGATCGAGCCGTCGCCCGGAAGGAAACCGTCCAACCGGCCGCTGATGGTGTCCGTCGTGCAGGGTCCGCCCAGCGAAACCCGGGCCCGATCGCGCTCGAAGGCGAAATAGCACTTGCCGTTCTCGAGAAAGGAAAGGCCGGGCTTGAGGGCGCCTGAGAAGCTGGCGGCGCCTAGCGAGAGGGTCCCCTCGCCCGTGAACTTTCCGTCCTTCAGGATTGCCTGGACGGACCACGTCCCGGTGCGGCCGGAGCCGTCCGAGAGGGTCCCCCTGCCCTCGACAGGCCCCGAATTCGGGGTGACCGCCGCCGCGAATGCTGCACCGGAAAGGAAAACACACCCGATAACAACTAAAGCTTGCAAAGTTCGCAAATGATTGCCCCAGCCCTCATGCCGCACGTTGCATAATTGCTATTTATGGCAAGGATTCTGGTCAACATCGGTGTTCCGGGAATCTCAGTCAGTGGAATCCCGATTATTTCGCCATGCTTTCACAGGCTGCGGCCCTCTTTGCGCGGCCAGCGCGTTCAGCACCGCGCTGCATGGCGCCCCAGCCGTTCGCCTCCTTGGCACGCCCCAAATCGCCCCCTTGTGCGATGGCAGCCGCCGGACTACATGTAGCGTAATTACTGTACATCAGATGGGGTGACACCATGCGTAAGATCGCAGTTGCAGCCGCCGCCACGGCGCTGCTGGTTTCAGGCGCCGCTTTCGCCGCGCCCGCCACCGTTTCGGTGACCGTCGGCCCGGAACTGCAGAAGAAGGCGCTGAAGACCTACGGTGTGAAGGATGTGAACCGGCTGGCGGAGAACCTCCGCGCAGACGTGGAGCGCGAACTGACCAAGACCGGCGCCTACGATGGCGCGCGCATCGAACTTGTGCTGGTCGACGTCAAGCCGAACCGGCCGACCTTCAAGCAGATGGGTGACACGCCGGGCCTCTCCTACCAGAGCTTCGGCCTTGGCGGCGCCAAGATCGAGGGTCAGGCGATCGCGGCCGACGGCACGGTCACGCCGGTCGGCTACCGCTGGTACGAGACCGATATCGGACAGACCTGGTACCAGGCGACCTGGTCGGACGCTGAATGGACCTTCGACCGGTTTGCGACCCGGCTGAGCCGCGGCCAGGCGCTGGCCAGCCGCTAGACGACGCCATAGCCCTTGCGTCCCGGAACGGCGCGCGGTCTCATCGCCGCGCGCCGTTTTGCTGTGCGCGACCTCCAAAGGACATCGATGCCCGCCTCCGCTCCGTCCGGCGATCAGCGCCCCATCGACCGTCTGATCGCCATCATGGCGCGCCTGCGCGATCCCGAAAGCGGCTGTCCCTGGGATATCGAGCAGACCTTCGCGACCATCGCCCCCTATACGGTCGAGGAGGCCTATGAGGTGGCGGACGCCATCGAGCGCTCCGACCTGGGCGACCTGAAGGACGAACTCGGCGACCTGCTGCTGCAGGTGGTGTTCCACGCCCGCATGGCCGAGGAACAGGGCGCCTTCGGATTCGAGGATGTGGCGCGCGCGATCAACGAGAAGATGATCCGGCGCCACCCGCATGTGTTCGGCGGCGAGACCTATGCCTCGCTGGCGGATCAGAAGGCCGACTGGGACGCCCTCAAGGCCGAGGAACGGAAGGGCAAGGCCGCCGCCGCCGGGCTGCTCGACGACGTGCCGGTCGGCCTGCCCGCCCTCACCCGGGCCGTGAAGCTCTCGAAGCGCGCCGCAGGCGTCGGCTTTGTCTGGCCATCCGCCAGGGAGGTGCTCGCCAAGCTGTACGAGGAGGTGGCCGAACTGGAAGCCGAGATCGCCTCCGGCGATCTGGAGAAGACCCGTCAGGAGATGGGCGACGTGCTGTTCGTGGTCGCCAACCTGGCGCGAACCCTGGAGGTCGATCCGGAGGATTCGCTGCGGTTCACCAACGCCAAGTTCGCCCGCCGATTCCGTTACATCGAGCAACGCCTGGCCGAACGCGGCAAGACACCAGAGCAGTCAGACCTGGCCGAGATGGACGCTCTCTGGGACGAAGCCAAGGCAACCGAGAAGGCCTAGTGCGCGACCACCATGGCCTGCGGGAAGAGCTGTTCGAACTGGCCCAGCGCCTGCGGTGAGAGGCTGACGGAAAGGCGCACGGCTCCATCCTTGCCGTCGTCGCGGTCGACCACCCGGCCGTGGCTGTAGAGCCAGGCTATGGCCGCGCCCTCCCCGGCCGGCGTATGCACATCCACCGGCGGCGCCTCGTCCACCAGGCCGGCGACCGTGGCCAGCAGCGCCGGACAGCCCTCCCCGCTGACCGCGGACACCGCCACGGCCGGCGGATGGGCCCGGCGGGCGTCGCCCTCCACGGCCTCGCGGTCCTCGGCCGGCAGGAGGTCGATCTTGTTCCAGACCTCCAGGATCCGGCGCTTGTCCATTTCGACGCCGAGGCGCTCCAGCACGGCGCGGACGTCCTGCGCCTGGGCCTGGCTCTCATCGCTGGCGATGTCCCGGACGTGCAGGACAACGTCCGCCTCGCGTACCTCTTCCAGGGTGGCGCGGAAGGCTTCGACGAGCTCGTGCGGCAAGTCGGAGATGAAGCCCACGGTGTCGGACAGGATCGCCGGGCGGCCGTCGGGCAGCTTCAGCATCCGCAGGGTGGGATCGAGGGTGGCGAACAGCATGTCCTCCGCCATCACCTCGGCTTGGGTGAGGCGGTTGAACAGCGTCGACTTGCCGGCGTTGGTGTAGCCGACGAGCGCCACCGTCGGGTACGGCACACGCTTGCGGGCTGAGCGCTGAAGCGTGCGGGTGCGGCGCACCTCGGTCAGCTCGCGCTTGAGCTTGCCGATCTTTTCGGAGATCAGCCGCCGGTCGGTCTCGATCTGGGTTTCGCCGGGACCGCCCATAACCCCGAAGCCGCCGCGCTGGCGCTCCAGATGGGTCCAGGTGCGGACCAGCCGCGAACGCTCGTAGGACAGCCTTGCCAGTTCGACCTGCAGGCGACCCTCGCGGGTGCGCGCGCGGCGGGCGAAGATCTCCAGGATCAGGCCCGTGCGATCGATGACCTTGGCTTGCCAGGCCTTTTCCAGGTTGCGCTGCTGCACGGGCGTCAGGGCGTCGTCGACGACCACGACCGTGGCGTCGAGCCCTTCGGCCAGCTGGCCGATTTCCTCGACCTTGCCCTTGCCGAACAGGGTCGCCGGCGTGAGCCGGCGCAGCGGCGCGACGAGGCGCTCGGCGATCTCGAGGTCGAGCGCTAGGGCGAGGCCGACGGCCTCCTCGAGGCGCGCGTCCGCATCGCGGGCGGAGCCGCGGCCTTCACGATCGGGGTGGATGACCAGCGCGCGCTGAACGGGCGCCCGGCGGTCAACGGATTTGGATGAACTCAATCGGCTTCGTCTTCGCCCGGCTCGTACAGCTGCACAGGCTGAGCCGGCATGATGGTGGAGATGGCGTGCTTGTAGACGAGCTGCGACTGCCCGTCCCTGCGGAGCAGAACGCAGAAATTATCGAACCAGCTCACCACGCCCTGCAGCTTGACGCCGTTGACCAGGAAAATCGTGAGCGGCGTCTTCGACTTGCGCACGCTGTTGAGGAAGGTGTCCTGCAGGTTCTGTTTCTTGTCGCTCACGGCTTTCCGCCTCTTGTTCTAGATCGGACGACCAAGGCGCCGCCCACACACGCCAGTTACGCTAGACCGGGATATGCCCCGCGTCCAATCGCGCCACCACCTCAGATGGCCGTCGCCCTCGCCCGCTCGATATAGAGGCGACGCAGCCGCGTCGCTATGGGCCCCGGAACACCTTTTCCAACCTGACGCCCGTCGATCGCCGTCACCGGCAACACCAGGCTGCCCGCACCCGTGATGAAGGCTTCGCGTGCCGTAACCGCCTCGTCCGGCGTGAAGGGCCGTTCGTCGACCTGCAGGCCCTCCCCGCGGATTACGTCGAGCAAGGTGTGGCGCGTAACGCCCCGCAAAATGTTGGCATTGGTGTCGCGAGTGCGAAGGCGTCCTTCCCCATCGACGATCCAGGCATTGGAGGACGCGCCTTCGGTCACGAAGCCGAGGTCGTCGACGAACCAGGCCTCCGCCGCGTCGGCCTCCCGCGCCTTCTGTTTGGCCAGGGCGTTGGGCAACAGCCCGACCGTCTTGATGTCGCAACGGCCCCACCGGTTCTCGGGCGTGGTGACAACGGCGACGCCCTGGGCCGCGCGGGCTTCGGTAAGCGCCCTGTCCACGCGGCTGACCGTGATCACCACGGCCGGACGGACGGCCGTCTTCGGGAAGGCGTGGTCGCGTGGCGCGACCCCGCGGCTGACCTGCAGATAGAGCAGACCTTCGCGCACGCCATTGCGGCGCACCGCCTCCTTCAGCACCAGCGTCAGGGCGGTCTGGCTCATCGGCATGGCGATGCGCAGCTCCGAAAGGCTGCGCTCCAGGCGTGCGAAGTGGCCCTCGGGATCGGCCAGCTTGCCGTCGAAGAGGGCCCAGACCTCGTAGACCGCGTCGGCCAGCTGGTAGCCGCGGTCCTCGATGTGCACGAAGGCTTCGGCGTGGGGTACGAAGCGGCCGTTGACGTAGGCGATCCGCCCCATCAGCCGACCTCTTCTTCCAGCGCCCGCCCGCCGGACAGGCCAAGGGACTTCAGCTTGCGGTGCAGGGCCGAGCGTTCCATTCCGATGAAGGCGGCGGTGCGCGAGATATTGCCCGAGAAGCGCAGCATCTGTGCGTTGAGGTACTCGCGCTCGAACACTTCGCGGGCCTCGCGCAGCGGCAGGGCGATGATCCGTTCGGCCCCCAGGGAAGCCGCCTGATCGTTCACGGACGCTTCCGCCGGCAGCATGTCGGCGCTGATCGGATCGGTGGGCGAGCCGGAAGCCAGGATCAGCATCCGCTCCACGTTGTTGCGCAGCTGGCGAAGGTTTCCCGGCCAGGCCCGCACCTGTAGCGTGGCCAAGGCGTCCTGCGCCAGACGTCGGCGCGGCATCCCCGTGGCGTCGCAGATGCGCTCGATGAAGTATTCCAGCAGCTCTGGGATGTCCTCGCGCCGCTCGGACAGGCCGGGCACATTCACCGGCACGACGTTCAGGCGATGGAACAGATCCTCCCGGAAGCGGCCCGCGGCGATCTCCTCGCGCAGGTCGCGGGAGGTCGAGGAGACCACGCGCACATCCACCTGCACGTCGGCGTCGCCGCCGACGCGCCGGAAGCGCTGGTCGACCAGCACGCGCAGGATCCGGCCCTGGGTCTCGCGCGGCATGTCCGCCACCTCGTCGAGGTAGAGGGTGCCGGAATGGGCGCGTTCGAAGACGCCGATCTTGGCCGGCCGCCCGCCCTCGCCTTCCTGTCCGAACAGCTCCAGGTCCATGCGTTCGGGGGTCATGCCGGCGGCGCTGATGGCGACGAACTCGTTGCGCGCGCGCGGACTGGCGTCGTGGATCAGGCGCGCGACCGTCTCCTTGCCCGAGCCGGGCGGGCCGGAGATCAGCACGCGGCTGTTCGCGCCCGCCAGCTTGGTGATCATCTGGCGAAGCTGCTGGGCGGCCACGGACTTGCCCATCAGGCCTTCGGGCGTGATGGCCTGGGCGCGCAGACGGCGGTTTTCGCGGCGCAGGTTGGTCGCTTCCAGGGCCCGTTCGACGACGAGCAGCAGGCGGTCGGACTTAAACGGCTTCTCCAGGAACTCGTAGGCCCCACGCTTGATGGCGCTGACCGCGGTCTCGATATTGCCGTGGCCGGAAATCATGATCACCGGCAGGTCGGGATCGAGGTCGCGGACGAGATCGAGCAGCTCCAGCCCGTCCATTCCCCCGCCGGCCATCCAGATGTCGAGGACCAGCAGGCTCGGCTTGCGGGCCTTGATGGCCGCGAGGGCCGACTCGGAATCCGTCGCCGTGCGGACGGCGTAGCCTTCGTCCGCCAGTATGCCCGCGACCAGTTCGCGGATATCGGCCTCGTCATCGACAACAAGTACGTCAGACGCCATCGCCTAGTCCTTCACGCCGTCACTGTTTCGGTCGCGGGCTGCGGCCGCACCCGCACGCTTGCGGGCAGACGCAGGATGGCCAGCGCGCCCGCGCCGCTGGTCGCATCGGCGAGTTCCAGCTCGCCTCCATGGTCTTCCATGATCCGTTTGACGATCGCTAGGCCCAGGCCGGTGCCCTTCTCCCGGGTCGTCACATAGGGTTCGGTCAGCCGGTCGCGGTCCTTGGCCGGCAGGCCGACGCCGTTGTCCTCGACCTCGAAGGCGACGCCGGCCTCGTCGGCCACCAGACGGGCGCGGATGTGGCCGCGATACTTCGGCGATTCCGCACGACGCGCGGCGACAGCTTCCGAAGCGTTCTTCAGCACATTGGTCAGCGCCTGGCTGAGCATGCGCCCGTCAGCCATCAGCACGATCGGAGGCACCGGCTCGGCCAGCTCGACCTCGATGTCGGGACTGGCGACGCGCTGGGCGAAGACCGCGGCCCTGATCAGTTCGTCGGCGTCATGCTCCGCGAACTTCGGCGCCGGCATGCGGGCAAAGGCGGAGAACTCGTCGACCATCCGTCCGATGTCGCCGACCTGACGGATGATGGTGTCGGTGCAGCGGTCGAACGTCTCGAGTTCGACCTCGGCGATGTCCTTGCGGTATTTCTTGCGCAGGCGCTCGGCCGACAGCTGGATCGGCGTCAACGGGTTCTTGATCTCGTGGGCGATACGGCGCGCGACGTCCCGCCAAGCGGCGTTCCGCTGGGCGGTGACCAGCCGGGTGATGTCGTCGAAGGTCAGCACCAGGCCGCCTTCGCTGCGGCTGGCGCGCACCCGCAACCTGTGCGTGTCGCGGCCACGGGTGACGTCGACCTCATCCTCCGGTTCCCCGCCCTTCGCCGCCGACGCGGCCAGCACGTCCTCGAACTCCGGCGCCACCTCGATCAGACGCATGCCGCGCCCCTGGTCGCCGGGCAGGTTGAGCAGCGACGCCGCCTGTCGGTTCGCCGCCGAGATGCGGCCGTCGGCATCGAGGCCAATGACTCCGGCGCTGACCCCCGCGAGCACTGTCTCGATGAACTGCCGGCGGCTCTCGGCCTCGGTGCTGGCCCGCTTCAGCGCCGCCTGCTGCTCCTGAAGATCGTGGGTCATGCTGTTGAAAGCACGTGACAATACGGCGATTTCCTCGGGGTCGCTCTCGGCGTCCACCCGGGCGCTGAGATCGCCCCCGGCCACCCGCCCCGCCGCCTGCACCAGCCGCCCGACCGGGGCGGAAATCGCGTTAGCCGCCCCCAGACCCAGCCACACCGCCCCGACCAGCACCAGCAGGGCGGTCTCCACATAGCTGAGGGCGAAGATGGTCTGAATACGCGCGCGGCTCTGCGCGGCCTCACGGTAGGAGACCAGCGAGCTTTCGGCCTCGCGCAGGTGGTTGATGATCCCCTTTTCCACCGGCCGGACGACATAGAGATAGACATCCGGATAGGCGCTCAGCCGGTAGAGCGAGCGCACCAGATCCCCGTTGTCGAAGGCGGCGGTCGGAATGCCGTCCTCGTCGGCGTTTCGGAAGCTGGCGACCGCCGGCGCGGCGAAGGGGGGAGCGTCAGCGGTTTCGGCGCGGGCCAGCACCCGCCCATCCTCATCGACCAGATAGGCCGCCGGGAAGGCGTGATAGGACGCCAGCGCCGCCAGGTAGTGGCTGAAGCTGATCGGGCTGCCCTGCAGGAGCGCGGCCTCGCGGTTGAGGTCGGCGCCCATCAGCGGCACGTGGTCGGCGATGTAGCGGGTCTGGTCGTCCACATAGGACCGCGCCACGGTGGCGGAATTCTCCACCACGGTCTGCACCCTCTGGCTGAACCAGTTCTCCACGCCGCGATTGACCAGCACGCCCATGAACAGGGCCACCACCACGGCCGGCACCACGGCGGCGATGGCGAACAGGGTGACGAATCGCAGGTGCAGCCGCGCGCCCGCGTCGCTGGACCGCGCGTTCAGCAGCGCCATGAACCGCAGGGCGACGATCGCCGTCAGCGCCAGGATCAACACAAGGTTCAGGCCGAGCACGGTCAGCACGAGCTGGCTGGCCGGTCCTATGGGACCCGTCTCCGGCGGCGAGGCCGCCAGCAGGATCGCGACCCCGGTCAGCACCACGGCGACGCCGTAGCCGACGCCCAGCACCGCGCGCGACTGCAACGCCCGCCACAGGCGAGCGGTCAGCTCAGTTCCCAGGTGAGGCCGGCCATCCAGAAACGCCATCGCGCCGGGAGCCTAAGGAACTGTGCTCCAAACTCAACAGGGTTGTTGCAGCGGTGCCATTTTGTGATCAGCGCCGGCCGCGGCTCATCTCGACGCCGAGGTCCTGGATCTTCTTGCGCAGGGTGTTGCGGTTCAGTCCCAGGATCTCCGCCGCGCGCACCTGGTTGCCTCGTGTGGCAGACAGGGTGAGCTGGATCAGGGGGCGCTCGACCTCCTCGAGAACCCGGTCGTAGAGGCCGGGCGGCGGCAGGCCGTCGGGCTGGTCGGCGAAGTAGCCGGACAGCTTGCGCTCGACGAGCTGGGAGAGGGTCAGCGGCCCCTCCTGCCCTTCCACCGCCGGCTGCTGATCGGCCAGCTCGCGTTCGATGATGCGGGCGGTGATGAGGTCTTCGGCGTAGAGCGCGCAGATCCGGCGGACCAGATTCTCCAGCTCGCGCACATTGCCCGGCCAGGCGTGCAGCTTCAGGCGCTCGAGCGCCGCGGCGTCTATGGTCTTTGACGGGAGTCCTTCCCGGTTGGCTCGCAGCAGAAAGGCGCGCGCCAGGTCCGGGATGTCCTCGGCCCGGTCACGCAGCGGCGGCAGCCGCAGTGGCGCGACGTTCAGACGGAAGAACAGGTCCTCCCGGAACAGGTGCTGCTGGATCAGGCCGCGCAGGTCGCGGTTGGTGGCGGCGATGATGCGCACGTTAGGGCGACGGTTGGTTTTGGGGTTCAGGGCCGGCTCGGAGCCGTCGATCACCCGCAGCAGCCGCGTCTGGGCGTCGAGCGGCATGTCGCCGATCTCGTCGAGGAACAGGGTGCCCCCGTCGGCCTCGACCAACTTTCCGCTGTCGCCGTCCTCCTTGCCGAATAGTTCGGCCTCGACCCGCTCGCGCGGGACGGCGGCAAGGTTGATGACCACGAACTTGCCGTCGCGACGACGACCCATGTCGTGAAGCGCGCGCGCGACCAGTTCCTTGCCGGTGCCGGACTCGCCGGTGATCAGCACCGTGAGGTCCGCGCCCACCAGGCGCGCGATCGTCCGATAGACGTCCTGCATCGGACCCGAGCGACCGATCAGCGGCAGCCGGTCGTCGCGGCCCGCGCGGGCCTGGGCCTTGGCGGCGTCCGGGTCGGCGGGCCGCGAGAGCGCCCGCTTCGCCGCGGAGGTCATGTCGTCAAGGTCGAAGGGCTTCGGCACATACTCGAAGGCGCCGACCTCGGCGGCGTTGACCGCCGTCAGCAGGGTGTTCTGCGCGCTCATGACGATGACCGGCAGCTTGGGCCGCTCCTTGCGGATGCGGGGCAGCACGTCGAAGACGTTCTCGTCCGGCATGACCACGTCCGTGACCACGAGGTCACCCTCTCCGTCGGTCACCCACTTCAGCAGGGTCGTGGCGTTGCCGGTCGCGCGGACCTGGTAGCCCAGGCGGGTGAACGCCTGCGACAGCACCAGCCGGATGGAGGAGTCGTCGTCGGCGATCAGGATTTTCTTGCCGGCAGGGTTCATGCGTAGACGTCCTCGTCGGAAACGATGGGCAGAAGCACCCGGAAAACGGTGCGGCCGGGCTCGGAATCGAAGTCGATCAGGCCGCCGTGAGCGGCGACCAGCTTGGCGACCAGGGCGAGGCCGAGACCGGCGCCATTGGCCTTGGTGGTGACGAAGGGTTGGAACAGGTGCTCGCGAAGATGGGCGGGCACGCCGGGGCCGTTATCGATCACCCTCACTTCCAGCGGGGCTCCGCGCAGCGCCTGGCCTTTGCTGGCCCGCACCCGCACGCCATGGCGGTAGGCGGTGTAGATGCCGATCTCGCCCCGGCCGTCGCCGCGCGAATGGGCCGCCTCGGCGGCGTTTTTCACGAGGTTCAGGAAAATCTGGATGAGCTGATCCTCGTCCCCGTGCACCGGCGGCAGTGAGGGATCGTACTGCTCGCGCAACGTCAGGCCGTCGGCGACGCCGTTCGCGGCCAGGGCCCGTACCCGGTCGAGCACCTGGTGAATGTTGATCGGCGTCATGTCCGGCAGAGCGTCGTCGGAGAAGGCCTCCATGCGGTCGACCAGACGGCGTACCCGATCGGTCTCGTCGACGATCAGTTGGGCCAGCGGCGCGTCCTCGGCCTTGGCGCCCGACTTCAGCAGCTGCGCGGCGCCGCGGATGCCCGCCAGCGGGTTCTTGATCTCGTGGGCGAGCATGCGGCCGAGGCCGACGATCGAGCGCAGGCCGGCCGCCTCCGCCGGCCCCCGCTCGGCCCCGAGGCCCAGCTTGACGGTGAGCGTCAGCAGCACCGAGCCGTCCCCGAGCGGTGCGGCGGCGCCGTCCGCCTCGAACGGCGGCAGGCCAAACAGGCTGATCTGGACGCCGCGTTCGCGGACCCTGGCGTCCTCCTCCAGCGCCCGGTTGAGCAGCGAGACGAGCGCCGAGCCCGGCGGCAGGGCGGCGCGGAAGCGTCCCCGCGCCAGCAGGCCGAGCCCCTGGCCGAACAAGGCCTCGGCCGCCTCGTTCACCGCCACCAGCGACCCCTGGGAGTCGACCACCAGCGAAGGGTCGGGGCTCAGGTCGAAGGCCGCCGCCTTGAGAATGTCCATGTCCGGGCCCGAGGCCCGTGATCTGATTTGGCCGGTCATGCCGCCAGCTTCCCTTCAGGATCGAGCCAGAGCGCCGTCAGGCCGCGCTCGACGGCGGTCGGATCGTCGAGCCGGCACAGCTGGCTGCGGGCCTCGCGCCGGGCGGACGCCTCCGCCGGCCAGGGAGCCTGCTCGACGTAGGAGGCCAGATGTTTGCGGAAGATCTTCAGCCCCAGGCGGTCGCCGTAGAAGCTGAGGCTGTCGCGGAAATGGTCGAGGGCGATCGCCAGCCGGGCTTCCGGACCGGGCTCGTCATAGTGGCCATCGGCCAGGTCGGCCTCGATCTGCGCTGCGACCCAAGGCTTTCCATAGACCCCGCGGCCGACCATCACCGCGTCCGCGCCGGACGCGCTCAGGGCCTGGCGCGCGCTGGCGCCGTCGACGATGTCGCCATTGACGATGACTGGAATAGATACCGCTGTCTTCACCGCGCGCACGGCGCTCCAGTCGGCGGCGCCCTTGTAGAACTGGCAGCGCGTGCGGCCATGGACCGTCACCGCCCTCACTCCCAGCGCTTCCGCGCGTGCGGCGATATCGGGGGCGTTGCGCGAGGCGTCGTCCCATCCCAGGCGCATCTTCACAGTCACTGGGACTTCGACGGCCTCGACCGCGGCGGCCATCAACGAACTGGCGAGGTCGGGATCACGCATGAGCGCCGAGCCCGACAACTGCCCCGTGACCTCCTTGGCCGGACAGCCGAAGTTCAGGTCGATGATCTGTGCGCCGGCGGCGGCGGCGAGGCGCGCGCCCTCGGCGATGTGGGCCGGCTCGCGTCCGACCAGTTGTACGACCATCAACGGCAGCCCCTCGCCCACCGCCGCGCGTCGCACGACGTCCGGCCGCCCGCGGGAGAACTCGGCGCAGGCCACCATTTCCGTCGCCACATAGCCTGCCCCCAGGCGGCTGGCCGCCCGGCGGAACGGAAGATCGGACACGCCGGTCATCGGCGCGATCCACGCCCGTCCCTGAATTGCGACGCCCCCAAGCTCGACTGCGATGCTCATTTTCTACTCATCCCCACCGATGACTTTTTAGGCAAATTGTGCGGCGCAGTAAAGCTGGAAGAACCCACCCCCACGGATTAAACACCGGCTATGAGCTTTTCCGCGGTTGTCGTTGCGGCCGGCTCCGGTCTGCGGGCCGGACCCGGCGAGCCCAAGGCCTGGCGCACGCTCGGTTCCCGTCCGCTGGTACGCTGGTCCGTCGAGGGACTGCTCTGCGCGGGCGCGACAGAGATCGTGGTGGTGGTCGCGAGCGATCGTCTCGACCAGGTGGACGAGGCGCTGAAAGGCCTTCACGGCTGGCGCGCCGTCACCGGCGGCTCGACCCGCGCGGATTCCGTGCAGGCTGGCCTCGCGGCCCTCAGCGCCGGCCGCACCCAGCCCGTTCTGGTGCACGACGCGGCCCGACCTTTCGTGACCAGAGCGCATGTCGAGCGGCTGCTCGCGGCCCTGGACCTCGCCGACGGTGCTGTTCCCGCCCTGCCCGTCCCGGATACGCTCAAACGCGGCGATGGCCTGATCGACGAGACGGTTTCTCGCGAGGGCCTGTGGCGCGCCCAGACCCCGCAGGCCTTCCGTTTCGGCCGGCTCAAGGCCGCTTATCGCCGTTGGCCCTCGGGGGAGGAGCCGACCGACGACGCCGCCGTGGTCGAGCGCGCGGGCGGCCGCGTCGCCATGGTTCCCGGCGATCCGAAGCTGATGAAGCTGACCTACCCGGAGGACTTCCTGATGGCCGAGGTGCTGGCCGGATCGCAGCGTGTGTCGCGCGTCGGCCTGGGCGTCGACGCCCACCGGTTCGGTCCGGGAGACGTCGTGTGGCTGTGCGGCATCCGCATCGAGCACGACCTTGGCCTGATTGGTCATTCGGACGCCGACTGCGGCCTGCACGCCCTGACGGACGCGGTGCTCGGCGCCATCGGCGATGGCGACATCGGCGAACATTTCCCGCCGACCGATCCCCGGTGGAAGGGCGCCTCCTCCGACCAGTTCCTCCGGCATGCGGTCGAGCGCGTGGCGGCCCGCGGCGGCCAGATCGTCAACGCCGACGTCACCCTGATCTGCGAGCGGCCGAAGATCCGCCCGCACCGAGATGCGATGCGCGCCCGCATCGCCGAACTTCTGGGCCTTCCTGTCGACCGGGTCAGCGTCAAGGCGACGACGACCGAGCGCATGGGCTTTACGGGCCGCGAGGAAGGCCTCGCCGCCCAGGCCGTAGTGACGGTGCTGGAGCCGTTCTAGCGACCCATCAAGGCAGCCAGGCGAAGCGTTCCTGCAGCTTGCGCCACAGCGCGCCGGGGATGTTGGTGTAGTCGTCGGTCCAGGGCCTTGCGAGGGTCGGGTCAGAGGTCAGCCAGCGGGGGTCGGGGTAATAGCTGGCCAGGGCTTCCGGCGATCGGGCGATGAGCAGCGCGTCCTGGTCCGCCTCCCAGAAACCGGCATCCCCGACCATCCGGCGCTTCTGAAGCAGCGCCGAACCGCCCGCCGCCTCCGCCACCGCCTGAGCCGGGCCCAGCAGGTCGAGATGTCGGTTGGAAAGGTGCAGGATCAGCACGCCGTCCGGCTTCAGCCGCGACAGATAGCCCTGGATGGCCTCCACGGTGAGCAGGTGCACCGGGACGGCGTCGGAGGAGAAGGCGTCGATCAGCAGGATGTCGAAAGTGTCCTGCGGCTGCTGGGCGACCGTGAGACGGGCATCGCCGATCACATAGTCGACCTGACCCTGCACGCAGCTGGTCGTGTAGGTGAAGTTCTCGGGGTCGCTGGCTACGCGGACCACAAGCGGATCGATCTCGAAGAAGGTCAGGTGGTCGCCCGGCCGAACATAGGCGGCCACGGAGCCGGTCCCCAGGCCCACGGCCCCGATCCTGACGCCCTGCGGCCGCTCGTGCTGCTGTCGCAGGAACACCTGACCGATCGGCGTGCTGACGGTGTAGTAGACCAACGGCTGGCACTGCCAGTGCGGATCGAGCGCCTGGGCGCCATGCAGGGTCGTGCCGTGCGCGAGCATCCGGACGGGGCCGCCCAAGGCCGGAGCCACCGTCTCCGACATTACCAGCACCCCGAAGAAGCTGCGCCAGCTCTGGGTGCTGTTGACCCGGTCGGCCACGGCGGTCGCCCCGACGGAGATCAGGGTGATCAGGGCGAAGAACAACAGCGCCTGGCCGCGCACCAGGAAGGCGACGACGACGGCCACGGCCAGCAGGATCTTGGCGATGAGCGGAACCATGTCCGCATCGCTGATCCCGGCGAAACCGAGATCCGCGAAGTGCAGCGGCAGCATGGTCATGGCGATCGGGGCGGCGACGGCGCACAGCGCGCCTACGGCCAGCAGCACCCAGTTGCGAGGGGCGACGCTCCACGATCCCCACGGCCGCGCGAGGCAGGCCAGGGCCAGGACGATCGGATACTCCCAGACGTTGCTGAACACGACCGGCGCCAGGAAGGCGTTGAACGCGCCGCCGACCACCCCGCCGACCGACATCCACAGATAGAACTCGGTCAGGTGAGTCGGGTCGGGCCGCCGCGCCACCAGCGCCTGGTGGCACATCAGGGCGGTGAGGAAGAACGCCGCCAGGTGGACGAGGAGCTGCAGCGGCAGGAAGGTGGATTTGAACGGCAGCATGACCGCGCAGGCGGCCAGGGCCGCGGCCTGCAGGATCAGACCGAGCTGCCGCGAGATCACCGGCCGGGCCTGGAAGGCGATGATGAAGGTCGCCAGGTAGAGCGCCAGCGGGATCACCCACAGGAAGGGCGCCGAGGCGACGTCGGTGGTGATGTGGGTGGTCACGCCCAGCATCAGGCTGGATGGGATGGCGGCCAGGGCGACCCAGGTCAGCCGGTCGCGCCAGGGGACGGGATTGGTCGCCCGCGCCGCGGCGGCCTGCGGCGCCAGGTCACGCGCCCGGCCGACGGCGAAGGCGAGGCCGGCGATCAGCAGGATGAAGGCGCCGTAGCCGAGGCTCCAACCCCACCGCTGGCCGTGCACCGTGAGCGTCGGCTCGAGCAGGATCGGGTAGGCCAGGAGGGCGATCAGGCTCCCCAGGTTGCTGGCGGAATAGAGGACGTAGGGTTCCTTACCGGCGCCGGCACCGATGGTGCGCGCATACCAGGCCTGCACCAGCGGCGCCGTGGCCGACAGCACCGCGAACGGCGCGCCGATCGACAGGGCAAGCACGGCGAGCAGCCACAGATTGGGATGGACGGAGGACGGCGGCCCGACCAGCTCGTTCACCCGTAATGGCAGGGCCGCGGCGGCCAGGATCAGGGCGGCGCCGTGGATCCAGGTCTGCCGGCGGACAGAAGAGACCCGCTGCAGCAGATGAGCGTAGCCGTACCCGGCCAGCAGCGCCATCTGGAAGAAGGCCATGCTGGTGTTCCACACCGACGGGCTACCGCCCAGCAGCGGCAACACCAGCTTGGCGACCATCGGCTGGACCATGAACACCAGTGCGGCGCTGGCGAAGACGGTGACGGCGAACAGGGCCTGGGGGGGCGTCACGGCCGTCTTGTCGGCGCCGGTAAGCGAGGTCATGAGGGCGAATCGCCTTGATGGAAGGTGGGGCCAATGTTGTGGTTTCGACCGACCTGCGACTAGTAGGCTTTTTGAAGGGTGGGCCGGCCGATGTTTTCCGTGGAGATCGTGACCCTGGCGCGCCTGCTGGTCGACGAGGCCCGGGACAGGTCGCTGCGGATCGTCACGGCGGAAAGCTGCACGGGCGGGTTGGTGGCCGGCGCGATCTGCTCGGTCGCGGGTGCGTCCGACGTCTTCGAGCGTGGCTTCGTCACCTATTCCAATCGGGCCAAACAGGAGCTGTTGGGCGTGCCCGGCGACCTGATCGCCGATGTCGGCGCGGTTTCCGAACCTGTGGCGCGGATGATGGCCGAAGGCGCCCTCGCGAACGCCAACGCGCACCTGTCGGTGGCGATCACCGGCGTGGCCGGCCCTGGTGGAGGAACCCCGATGAAGCCGGTCGGGACCGTCCATATCGCCAGCGCCCGGACAAACCAGGGCCTGCGCCATCGCCTGCAGCTATTCGAATTCGAGGATCGCGAAACCATCCAGCTCGCGGCGGTGCGGGCCGCGCTGGAGGCGTTGCGCGAACGGATCGTCTAGACGGCGGGGCTCTGCGGGGCCTGCTCTTCAGCCTGGGCGCCGTGGAGCGCTTTCGCGCGCGCCTCGAAGCAGGTCATGAGCCTGTCGACGGCGTGGGAAAAATTGGCGCTGAGCAGGGCGTCGAGCAGGCGCGACTTGAAGGTGAAGTCGATGTCGAACTCGACCCTGGTGCAGCCGTGGCCGGCGTCCAGGAAGCGCCAGCGGTTCTCCAGCTTGCGGAACGGCCCCGAGATCAGGGTCACGTCGATCTGACGGTTGAGGGCGTCTCGCCGCACGCGGGTGGAGAACCGCTCCTTCAGGAAGGAGAAGCCGACCCCTGCTTCGGCGTCGACCGCGTCGATCCCCTCCCCCAGGCGTCGATCGTTCCAGGTCCGCATGGCGGTGATCCAGGGCACGAATTCCGGATAGCGGCTGACATCCCCCACCAGGCGGAACAACTGGTCGGGTGTGTAGGGCAGAAGCTTGGAGACGTGGTGACGCACGATCCTAGGCGGCGGCTTCCCGGGCCGTCCGGGCGGCCTGCAGGCGGGCGAAGTCCTCGCCGGCATGGTGCGACGAACGCGTGAGCGGGCTGGCCGAGACCATCAGGAAGCCCTTGGCCCGGGCGATCTCCTCGTAGGCGCGGAACTCGTCTGGATGGACGAACCGGTCGATCGCCGCATGCTTGCGGGTCGGCTGGAGGTACTGGCCGATGGTGATGAAATCGACGCCGGCCGAACGCATGTCGTCCATGACCTGCATCACCTCCTCCTTCGCCTCGCCGAGACCGACCATCAGGCCGGACTTGGTGAACTGCGTCGGGTCGCGCTCCTTCACCCGCTCCAGCAGCCGCAGGGAGTGGTAGTAGCGGGCTCCGGGCCGGATCGAGAGGTAGAGCCGCGGCACGGTCTCGAGGTTGTGGTTAAAGACGTCCGGCTTGGCGTCGATGATCTCGTGCGCTGCGGCCACCGGCTTGCGCAGGAAGTCCGGTGTCAGGATTTCGATCGTCGTCCCTGGCGCCGCGGCCCGGATCGCGCGCACCACGGCGGCGAAGTGGGCGGCTCCGCCGTCCGGCAGATCGTCGCGGTCCACCGAGGTGATGACCACGTGCTTCAGGCCCATCTTCGCCACCGCGTCGGCGACACGCGCCGGTTCGGTGGCGTCCAGGGCGTCCGGCTTGCCGGTGGCGACATTGCAGAAGGCGCAGGCCCGCGTGCAGATCTCGCCCATGATCATCATGGTGGCGTGGCTCTTGGACCAGCACTCGCCAATGTTGGGACAGGCCGCCTCTTCGCAGACGGTGACCAGCCCATGGCTCTTCACGACGTCACGCGTGGCGTTGTAGCCGGTCGAGCCGGGCGCGCGGACCCGCAGCCATTCGGGTTTGCGCAGAATCGGACTGTCAGGCCGCGCCTGCTTCTCCGGGTGACGGGGGCGTCGGTCGCCCAGAGTGTCGATGACCACGGCCATGGGTCCCTAGATCGTCGCTCAGACGCCTGGGATCAAGCCGCGAATGCGCGCAACCCGTTGGCCTCACGCCATGTTACCGATCTTTTCAAGCCGCAGAGGCGCCTATAGGCTCCGCTGCAAGAAGGCCGGCAATGGTCCGGGGAGGTTCTGTCCTTGCGTTCGTTCGATGCCCGCCACAGCCAGACCTCGCTGTTCGACGCCCTGGTGGAGGCGCGCCGGACCTACGGCGCCGGCAAGGCGGTGCTCGAGGACCACGAACGCAATCCCCTCACCTACACGGCCCTGATCCGGGCCGCCTTCGCGCTGGGCCGCAAGATCGCCGCGGTCACTGAACCCGGCGAGCGGGTCGGCATTCTGCTACCGGCCAGTTCGGCTGCGGCGGTCACCTTCTTCGCCCTGCACGCCTTCGGTCGCACGCCGACCATGCTGAACTTCACATCGGGAATCCGGAACCTGCGGGCAGCCTGCCAGCTGGCCGGCGTGAAGCGCGTGCTGACCTCGCACCGGTTCATCGAGCAGGCCAAGCTTCATGACCTGGTCGACGCCATGGAGAGCCTGGCGACCGTCACTTACCTGGAGGAGGTGCGTGAGAAGATCGGCCTGGCGGACAAGCTGTTCGCGATCGCCGCCTCGGCCTTTCCGGAGCGGTTCCGGGCGGCCACGCGGCCGGACGATCCGGGCGTCATCCTGTTCACCTCCGGAAGTTTCGGCGCCCCACGCGGGGTCGTGCTGAGCCAGCGCAACCTGGTGGCCAACGTCGAGCAGATCGCCGCTCATATCGAACTCGACCCGAACTGGGTCATGTTCAATCCTCTGCCCACTTTCCACTGCTTCGGCCTGACCGGCGGCGTGCTGCTGCCGATCCTGACCGGCATGAAGGCGTTCCAGTACCCCTCCCCGCTGCACACCAAGCAGATCCCGCCCCTGGTGAAGGACAGCGGGGCGTCGATCCTGCTGGCCACCGACACCTTCGTGAACCAGTACGCCCGCGCCGCTGAGCCGGGCGAACTGTCGGGGCTGAAGTTCATCGTCTGCGGCGCGGAGAAGGTGCGGGAGGAGACCCACAATCTGATCGCCGAACGGTTCGGACCTGTGCCGGTGCTGGAAGGCTATGGCGCCACAGAGGCCGCCCCGGTGATCGCGGTCAACAAGCCGACGGATAACCGTCGCGGAACGGTCGGGGGACTGCTCCCCGGCATCGAGACCCGGCTCGTGCCGGTCGAGGGCATTGCGACCGGCGGCAAGCTGTTCGTCCGCGGACCTAACGTCATGTCCGGCTATCTTGCGGCCGACGGGGGCTTGGAGCCGCCCATCGACGGCTGGCACGACACCGGCGACGTGGTTTCGCTGACCGACGACAACTGGGTGACGATCCTGGGACGGGTGAAGCGCTTCGCCAAGGTCGGGGGCGAGATGGTCTCCCTGACAGCCGCCGAAGACCTGGCCTCCGCCGTCTGGCCAGAGTGCCGCCACGCCGTCGTCGCCCTGCCCGATCCCAAGAAGGGCGAGCGCCTGATCCTGGTCACCGACCGCCGCGACGCGGAGTCGTCGCGCCTGGTGGCTCACGCCCAATCCGTCGGCGCGCCGGAGATCGCCGTGCCGCGCAAGATCATCAAGGTGCCGGTCATTCCCGTCCTGGGGACCGGCAAGACCGATTACGTCGCGGTGCAACGCATCGTGGACGCCGAGGTGAGACGGGCCGCCTGACAGGTCTGCGCAGTTCGGCGTCGAGGGCTCTTAACGCCGGGGATTGTCCCCGGCGCACTAGGGGGGACGAACTATGCCGAACCTGACCGCCTGGGCGCCGCGTGTGCTCAGCCTTCTACGGATCATGACCGCCCTGCTCTACATGGAGCACGGCACCCAGAAGATGCTGAATTTCCCGATCGACGGCCCTGGGGCCGATGGTACGCCGCTGCCGCCCATGGCTTTGGCGTCGGGCATCCTTGAGATCGTCCTCGGCGCGCTGGTCGCGCTCGGGCTGTTCACCCGTCCGGCGGCGTTCATCGCCTCGGGTCACATGGCGGCGGCCTATTTCATCGCCCATGCGCCGCAGAGCTTCTGGCCCGTCGCCAACGGCGGCGACGCCTCGATCATGTTCTGCTTCGCCTTCCTCTACCTGGCTTTCGCGGGCCCCGGTCCGTGGAGCCTCGACACCATCGTGCGGAAGAAGGCCTAACCGCCGGGAAACCTGCCGCGGTCAGCCCAGGCTGGCCGCGGCGATCCCGTCAGACGTGCAGGACCTGGCCGAACGCGTCGAGGGTCGACTCGTGCATGGCCTCGCTCATGGTCGGATGCGGGAAGACCGTGGCGTGCAGTTCCGCCTCGGTCGCCTCCAGGGTCATCGCGATGACGTAGCCCTGGATCATTTCGGTGACCTCGGCGCCGATCATGTGCGCGCCGATCAGGGCGCCGGTCTTCTCGTCGAAGATGGTCTTCACGAAGCCTTCGGTCTCGCCCGAGGCGATGGCCTTGCCGTTCACCTTGAAGGGGAAACGGCCGACCTTCACCGCGATCCCCTGGTCCTTGGCCTGGGCTTCGGTGATCCCCACCGAGGCGACCTGGGGATTGGAATAGGTGCAGCCTGGGATCGGCGACTTGATGTTGACAGGCTTCAGGCCAGCAATGTGCTCGACGCAGTGGACACCCTCGTGGCTGGCCTTGTGGGCGAGCCAGGGCGGACCGGCGACGTCGCCGATGGCGTAGAGGCCGGCAACGCCCGTGGCGCCATGTTCATCGGTCACGATGTGGGTGCGATCGACCTTCACCCCGAGGGCTTCGAGCCCCAGGTTTTCGACGTTGCCGACGATGCCTACGGCGACGATGGCGACCTCGGCCTGAAGGCTCTCGGCCTTGCCGCCGGCCTCAAGTTCGATGGTCACGCCGGCGGACGACTTGCTCAGCCGCTTGACGCTGGCGCCGACCCGGAACTTCAGGCCGCGCTTCTCGAAGGCCTTGTGCGCCGCCTTGGAGACTTCCTCATCCTCCACCGGCAGGATACGAGGCAAGGCTTCGATCACTGTAACTTCCGCACCCAGAGCCCTGTAGAAGCTCGCGAATTCAATTCCGATAGCCCCCGAGCCGATGACGACCATCGACTTCGGCGCCGCCTTGGGAACGAGGGCTTCGCGATAAGTCCACACACGCTCGCCGTCCGGCTCCAGGCCGATGGCGGGGATGGTCCGGGCGCGGGCGCCGGTGGCCAGAATGACGTTCTTGGCCTGGACGGTGCGCGAGCCGCCGGCCTTGAGCGCGACGATGACTTTCGGCGCCCGCTGCCCCTTCTCGAGCTTGGCCGTGCCTTCGATCACCTCGATCTTGTGCTTCTTCATCAGGTAGGTGACGCCGGCATTCAGCTGCGCCGATACCTTCCTGGACCGCTGGACGACCTTGTCGAAGTCGAAGCCGCGCTTTTCCACAGTCAGGCCGTAGTCGGCCAGGTGGTCGAGGGTCTCATAGACCTCGCCCGACTTGAGCAGGGCCTTGGTCGGGATGCAGCCCCAGTTGAGGCAAATCCCGCCGAGCAGTTCGCGCTCGACGATGGCCACCTTCATGCCGAGTTGCGAGGCGCGGATTGCGGTGACGTAGCCGCCGGGGCCGGAGCCGATGACGATGAGGTCGAAATCCATGGGTTACGCTCCGACCTCAGACGATCATCGTGATGGGATCTTCGATCAGCGCCTTGAAGGCGGCGAGCCAGCGCGCGCCGACCGCGCCGTCGACCACGCGGTGATCGCAGGTAAGGGTCACGCTCATCACGGTGGCGATGGCGAGTTGGTCGCCCCTCACAACGGGCCGCTTCTCGCCCACGCCCACCGACAGGATCGCGCCCTGCGGCTCGTTGATGATCGAGGCGAAGCTCTTGATCCCGAACATTCCGAGATTCGAGACGGAGAAGGTGCCACCCTGGAATTCCTCGGGCTTCAGCTTCTTGGTGCGGGCTCGTTCGGCCAGGTCCTTGGCCTCAAGCGCGATCTGGGCGAGGCCCTTCAGCTCGGCCTGGCGGATGATCGGGGTGATCAGGCCGCCGGGCACCGCCACCGCCATCGCCACGTCGGCGTGGTGGTGCATGGCGATGCCTTCGGGCGTGTAGGAGGCGTTGGCTTCCGGCACCCGCTTCAGGGCCAGGGCCGCCGCCTTCATCACCAGGTCGTTGACGCTGACCTTCACGCCGTCCTTCTCCAGCAGCGTGTTGATCTTGGTGCGCGCGGCCAGCAGGCCATCGATCTCCAGGTCGATGTTCAGGGGGAAGTGCGGAACATCCCGGAAGCTGTCGGTCAGGCGGCGAGCGACGGTCTTGCGCATGCCGTCCAGCGGGATGAGGTCGTAGCTGCCCGCCGGAATGCCCATCTGCTCAAGCGACAGCACCTGGCGCGGCGCGGAAGGCTGGCCGGCCGCTGCGGTTTGCGGCGCTGCCGCGGTAGCCCGCCCCTGACCGGGCTGGGCGGCGTCGACGTCGGCCCTGACGATGCGGCCGCGAGGGCCGGAGCCGGTCACGGCCGACAGATCCAGGCCCTTCTGCTCGGCGAGGCGTCGGGCCAGCGGGGAAGCGAAGATGCGCTGGCCCGCCGGCGCGGACTTTGCGACGGGTGCAGGAGCCGGCGCTGCGGCCACGGGCGCGACAGCCGCGGGCGGGGCCTTGGCGGGTTCAGAAGCCGCCGGTTCGGCGGGCTTGGCCGCAGGTGCAGCGGATGCGCCGTCCTCGCCGGACAGACGGGCGATCGGACTGTTGACCTTCACCCCTTCGGTCCCTTCCGCAACCAGGATCTCCAGTACGGAGCCCTCGTCGACGGCTTCGACCTCCATGGTCGCCTTGTCGGTTTCGATCTCGGCGATCACGTCGCCGGAACGGACCGTGTCGCCGACCTTCACGTGCCATTTGGCCAGGGTGCCCTCTTCCATCGTGGGCGAGAGGGCGGGCATGAGGATGTCCGTCATGCGGGCTCCTTGGAAAGATGCGCGAGTTCGTGGGCGTTGGCTTCCCAGTTCCGCCCGTCGAAGGCGGTGACGTCGAACTCGATACCGTCGGTGGAATCCAGGCAGCGGGCGTTGACGCTCCAGCCATCCGGGTTGGACCGGGGGCGATAGAAGCTCTTCACGCCGCATTCGGCGCAAAACAGATGCTTCGCCACCCGGGTGTTGAAGGTGTACTCGGCCAGCCGTTCACGACCCTTGAGGATCCTGAACCGGCTTTCCGGAACGATGATGTGCACGAAGCCGCTTTTTTCGCACATGGAGCAGTTGCAGGTCTGCGCCGCCACCGACGGTGGCAGAGCCACCTCGAACCGGACGCCGCCGCAGTGGCAGCCGCCGGCGCGCCAGGCGAACGGCTCCGCGCTCATCGGTAGCTCACCGCCTTGGCCGCTTTGACGATCCGCTCGACGGACGGCATCGACAGGACTTCCAGGTTCGCCGCGTAGGGCAGCGGCACGTCCTCCTGGTGCACCCGCGCGGGCGGGGCGTCGAGATAGTCAAAGGCGTGCTCCAGGACCTTCGCCACCACTTCGGCGCCGACGCCCATCGGGCCCCAGCCTTCCTCGACGGTGACCAGGCGGTTGGTCTTCTTCACGCTTTCGACGACCGTCTCCCAGTCCATAGGACGGATGGTGCGAAGGTCGACGACTTCGGCCTCGATGCCTTCGGCGGCCAGTTCCTCCGCCGCCTTCAGGCAGAAGCCGACCATGCGGGAGTAGGCCACCAGGGTGACGCCGTCGCCTTCACGGCGGACCTTGGCCTTGCCGATCGGCAGGACCCAGTCGACGTCTTCCGGAACGTCGAACTCCTGGCCGTAGAGCATCTCGTGTTCCAGGAAGACCACGGGGTTCGGGTCGCGGATGGCGGCCTTGAGCAGCCCCTTGGCGTCCGCTGCATCATAGGGCGCGATGACCTTCAGGCCGGGCACATGGCCGTACCAGGCGGCATAGTCCTGGCTGTGCTGGGCCGCCACGCGCGCCGCGGCGCCGTTCGGCCCCCGGAACACGATGGAGGTCCGCAGCTGACCGCCGGACATGTAGAGGGTCTTGGCCGCCGAGTTGATGATCTGGTCGATCGCCTGCATGGCGAAGTTGAAGGTCATGAACTCGACAATCGGCTTCAGGCCGGACATGGCAGCACCGACGCCGAGTCCCGCGAAGCCGTGCTCGGTGATCGGGGTGTCGATCACCCGCTGGTCGCCGAACTCCTGCAGCAGGTCGCGGCTGACCTTGTAGGCGCCCTGGTACTGGGCGACTTCCTCGCCCATCAGGAACACGTCCGGGTCGCGCCGCATCTCCTCGGCCATCGCATCGCGCAGGGCGTCGCGGACCGTCACCTTCGCCAGCTTCACACCTTCCGGCAGTTCCGGGTCGCGCAGCGAGCGGGCCGGCGTCACCGCGGCGGCGCCCTCGCCTTCCGCGCGCGGCTGAGCCGCTTCCGGAGGCGTCTTCTCAGGATCGCCGGCCGAGGCCTGGCCTTCACCCTTGCCGCCGCCGACGTCGCCGTCGGTGGGAGCCTGGGTCGCGGCGTCGCCGCCGGCCAGACGGGCGATCGGAGTATTGACCTTCACCTCTTCGGAACCTTCCGGCACCAGCAGGGCCTCAATGACGCCTTCATCGACCGCTTCGACCTCCATGGTGGCCTTGTCGGTCTCGATCTCGGCGATCACGTCGCCGGAGCGGACGCTGTCGCCGACCTTCACGTGCCACTTGGCGAGCGTGCCCTCTTCCATCGTCGGCGAGAGAGCGGGCATGAGTACGTCGGTCACGCGCGCACCTCCGTGTAGACGTCGGTGTAGAGTTCCGAGGCGTCCGGCTCCGGCGAGGTACGGGCGAACTCCGCCGCGTCGGCGACGATGCGCTTCACCTCGGCGTCAATGGCCTTCAGCGCCGCCTCGTCGGCGAAGCCGTGGGCTTCCAGAAGCTCCTCGACGTGGTCGATGGGATCGCGGGTCTTGCGGACGTCGTCCACCTCGTCGCGGCTGCGGTATTTGGCCGGGTCGCTCATCGAGTGGCCGCGGTAACGATAGGTCTTCATTTCGAGGATGTAGGGCCCCTGGCCGCTGCGAGCGTGCTCGGCGGCCTTGGCGGCGGCGGCCTTAACCGCCTGCACGTCCATGCCGTCGACCTCCTCGCCCGGAATCCGGAACGAGGCGCCGCGCTTGTAGAGATGGGTTTCCGAGGAGGAGCGCTCGATCGAGGTGCCCATGGCGTACTGGTTGTTCTCGATGATGTAGACCACCGGGAGTTTCCAGAGCTGAGCCATGTTGAAGCTCTCGTACACCTGACCCTGGTTGGCCGCGCCGTCACCGAAGTAGGTGAAGGAAACCTTGCCGTTGCCGCGGTAGCGATTGGCCAGCGCCAGGCCGGTGCCAAGGCTGACCTGGGCGCCGACGATTCCGTGGCCGCCGTAGAAGTCGGCTTCCATCGAGAACATGTGCATCGAGCCGCCCTTGCCCTTGGACGAACCGCCGGACCGGCCGGTGAGCTCCGCCATGACCTCGCGGGGGTCCATGCCGCAGGCGAGCATGTGGCCGTGGTCACGGTAGCCCGTGATCACCTGGTCCCCAGGCTCCTTGATAGCCTGCACGCCGACGGCGACCGCTTCCTGTCCGATGTACAGGTGGCAGAATCCGCCGATCAGCCCCATGCCGTAAAGCTGGCCCGCCCGCTCCTCGAAGCGACGGATCAGCAGCATGTCGCGGTAATACCGAAGCAGTTCTTCCTTGCCGGCCTCAGCGCGGGGTTCCGCGCGACTGGCTTTCCGCCGACCGGCCGTGCCGGTCTGCCCACGCGCCATACTTCTCTCCGTGGTCCCTAAAGCACTTCCCGCCTATGCCGCCGGAGCGGCCGTCACGGGGTTGTGCGGATCACATAGTCCCTTGGGTCCGCGAAGCCTAGCAGGGAGCGTGCTCTTTCTTCCAGTAGGTCGGCAGAAAGGCTGGTGTCGCGCAGAAGCCGGGCACGAACTTCAAGGTCCTGCCGCTGTGCCCGCACCGCGGCCAGCTCGCGGTTCTTGGCGACCAGGGTGGCGTTGCGCTGGCTCGAGGTCAGAATCCCCCGATCGCCCGTAAGCGCATGGAAACCAAAGTAGAAAATCAGGAACGCCAGGGCGGCGGTCGGCAGGTAGGCGCGAATACGGGCGAGCACGGCGAATCCCCTGGAGGGCTGTCCCACTTCGCGCCGACGCGCTTAACGAGTAGCTAACGCGCCCATGTCGCGCCCTTCGCCGGCGCGTCGAACACCCCCGAACCCTGACCGGGCGGACGATTCGCCCGCCCGGATGGGGCCGATCAGACCCGCAGCGCCTTGCGGCCGAGGTAGAGGGCCTGGTCGCCCAGCTCTTCCTCGATGCGGAGCAGCTGGTTGTACTTCGCCGTGCGGTCCGAGCGGGCGAGGGAGCCGGTCTTGATCTGTCCGCAGTTGGTCGCCACCGCCAGGTCGGCGATGGTCGAGTCCTCGGTTTCACCGGAACGATGGCTCATAACGGCGGTGTAGGCGGCGCGGTGAGCCATATCCACGGCGTCGAGGGTCTCCGACAGGGTCCCGATCTGGTTCACCTTGACCAGGATGGAATTGGCCAGGCCCTGCTCGATGCCGACCTCCAGGCGCGCCGGATTGGTCACGAACAGGTCGTCGCCGACCAACTGCACCTTGCCGCCCAGGCGGTCGGTGAGGATCTTCCAGCCCTCGAAATCGTCCTCGGCGCAGCCGTCCTCGATGCTGACGATCGGGAACTTGCCGACCAGGCCGGCGAGATACTCCACCATGCCGGCGGGATCGACAGTCTTGCCCTCGCCTTCCATGACGTACTTGCCGCCCTTGAAGAACTCGGTGGAGGCCACGTCCAGACCCAGCACGAAGTCGTCGCCGGCGCGATAGCCGGCCGCCTCGCCCGCCTTGACGATGAAGGCCAGCGCGTCCTCGGCGCTCGACAGGTTCGGGGCGAAGCCGCCTTCGTCGCCGACGTTGGTGTTATGCCCGGCGTCCTTCAGCGCCTTCTTCAGGCCGTGGAAGATCTCCGCGCCCATGCGCAGGCCTTCAGCGAAGGTCGGCGCGCCGGTCGGCAGGATCATGAACTCCTGGATGTCGATCGGATTGTCCGCGTGGGCCCCGCCGTTGATGATGTTCATCATCGGCACCGGCAGCACGCGGGCCGAAACCCCGCCGACATACTTATAGAGCGGCAGGGCGGCCGATCCGGCCGCGGCCTTGGCGGCCGCGAGGCTGACGCCGAGGATGGCGTTGGCGCCCAGGCGACTCTTGTTCGGCGTCCCGTCGAGCTCGATCAGCAGACGGTCGATGCGGCGCTGGTCCTCGGCGTCCGCGCCGGACAGCGCGTCGTAAATTTCGCCGTTCACCGCCTCGACCGCCTGGCGGACGCCCTTGCCCGCGTAGCGATTCGCTTCGCCGTCGCGCTTTTCAACCGCCTCGTGGGCGCCGGTCGAAGCGCCGGACGGCACGGCGGCCCGTCCCATCGACCCGTCCTCCAGGATGACGTCCACCTCCACCGTGGGGTTGCCCCGGCTGTCGAGGATCTCGCGGGCGGTGATGTCGACAATCTCGGTCATGGGGTCCTCTGGGTTTCGAGCGCGCGAGGCTTAGCCAGCTTCCGGCGGCGGGGCAACGGCTTGAACGCACATGCAAACGGCCCCGCACGTCTCCGTGCGGGGCCGCAATACTGCAGTCTCAAGCGGATGGCTTGAGTCTTAGTCTTCCTTCGGCGTCAGGACCTGGCGGCCCTTGTACATGCCGGTCTTAAGGTCGACGTGGTGCGGGCGCTTCAGCTCGCCGGTTTCCTTGTCTTCGACGAAGGAGTTGGCGCCGAGGGCATGGTGCGAGCGTCGCATGTTGCGCTTCGACGGCGAGGTTTTGCGTTTCGGAACGGCCATGGAACAAGTCTCGCAGGCGTGAAAATTAGGACGGCGACCGAACAGGCCGCCGACGTGAGCGGGGGTGTATGCCTGAATCACTCCGCCCGATCAACCCGCCGCCGCCGCTTTGTGGGCGGCGTCAGACGAGTCGGCTTCTCTCCTTCGCCGCGCCGATGAAGCTGGCGAACAGCGGGTGGGGATCGAACGGCCGGCTCTTCAGTTCCGGGTGGAACTGGACGCCAACGAACCAGGGATGGTCGCTGCGCTCGCAGATTTCCGGCAGGACGCCGTCAGGCGACAGCCCCGTGAACTTCAGGCCGGTCTGTTCGATGACGTCGCGGTAGCTGATGTTCACCTCATATCGGTGGCGGTGCCGCTCGGAAATGCCCGTCGAACCGTAGATCGCCTCAACCTTGGAGCCAGGCGCAAGCACCGCGTCATAGGCCCCGCAGCGCATGGTGCCGCCGAGATCGTCGCCGGCGCCGCGCACCTCTCGCTCATTACCCCTCGTCCATTCAGTCATCAGGCCGACGATCGGTTCCGACGTCGGGCCGAACTCCGTGGACGAGGCCTGTTTGATGCCGGCCAGGTTCCGGGCGGCCTCGATCATCGCCATCTGCATGCCGAAGCAGATCCCGAAATAGGGAATGGCGTGTTCGCGGGCGAACTGGACCGCGCGGATCATGCCTTCCGAGCCCCGCTCCCCGAACGCGCCCGGCACCAGGATGCCGTGGACGTTCGTCAGGCGCTCGCTGATCAGCGCTTCTTCCTTCTCGAAGGCCTCGCCCTCGATCCAGTCGAACCGGATGCGGACATTGTTGGCCACGCCGCCGTGTATCAGGGCCTCGATCAGCGATTTGTAGGCGTCGTTCAGCGCTGTGTACTTGCCGACGATGGCGACGTTCACCTCGCCATCCGGATGGCTCAGGGTGTGGGAGATCTGTTCCCAGCGGGCGAGGTCCGGCTTCGGCGCGGTGTCGCTGAGGCCGAAGACGTCGAGCACTTCGGTGTCGAGGCCCTGGGCGTGATAGTCCAGCGGCACGGCATAGATGTTGGCGCTGTCCATGGCCTGGATCACGGCGCTGGGCCGCACGTTGCAGAACAGGCCCAGCTTGCGGCGTTCGCTCTCCGGGATCGGCATCTCGCAGCGGCAAAGGAGGATGTCCGGCTGGATCCCGATGGAGCGGAGCTCCTTCACCGAGTGCTGTGTCGGCTTGGTCTTCATCTCGCCGGCCGTCTTGATGAACGGCAGCAGCGTCAGGTGGATGAAGCAGGCGTGGCCGCGCGGCAGCTCCTGGCCGAGCTGGCGGATCGCCTCGAAGAACGGCAGGCCCTCGATGTCGCCGACCGTACCGCCGACCTCCACCAGAACGAAATCGACGCCCTCGCCCGGGTCGGACAGGACGAACTCCTTGATCTCCCCGGTGACGTGCGGGATCACCTGCACGGTCGCGCCGAGGTAGTCGCCCCGGCGCTCTTTCTCGATGATCGTCTTGTATATCTGGCCGGTCGTGATGTTGTCGTTGCGGGTGGCGTTGACGCCGGTGAACCGCTCGTAGTGGCCGAGATCGAGGTCAGTCTCCGCGCCGTCTTCGGTCACGAAGACCTCGCCGTGCTGATAGGGGCTCATCGTCCCCGGATCGACGTTCAGATACGGGTCGAGCTTGCGCAGACGGACCTTGTAGCCTCGCGCCTGGAGGAGCGCGCCGAGGGCGGCGGACGCGAGACCTTTACCTAGGGAGGAGACCACGCCGCCGGTGATGAAAATGTACCGGGTCATGGGCGTTCAGATTAGTCGTGATTCGGCGGGCTGGCCTCCGCCGCGTTGCAATCGATCCACGGCTATTGCGCAGCCGGAGCGGCCGGCGCCGGAACGCTGGGAGCCGGCGTGGCCGGCGCGTCGCCGAGGAAGGGATTGCGGACAGTCGGCGTGGGGGCCTGCAGCGGCGCAGGCACACCGGGCTGGACGCCGGCCGGGGGCTGGGCCGGCAGGGTCTCGTTCAGCGCATTCGGGTCGATGGCGTTGACCTTCAGCCGGTCGACGACCGAGGAGCCGCCGCCTTCGCGACCGGCCAGCACGGTCAGCAGCAGGCTCAGGACGAAGAAGATCGACCCGAGGATCCAGGTGATGCGGGTCAGCAGATCGCCGGCGCCGCGCGCGGTCATCATCCCGCCGCCACCGCCCATGCCGAGCGCCCCGCCTTCGGAGCGCTGCAGCAGCACAACGCCGGTAAGGGCGAGCGCGACCACGATCTCTAGGGCGAGCAGAAGGTTCAGCAGCATAGGGCGAAAGTCCGTTGCATTCGGGCGGCCGCGCCGCACGGAAATGAAGCGGCGGCTCTATCACCGCCGGCAGCTCAAAGCCATACCTAGGTGTTCGCGCGATACGGACAAGCCGTCAGCGCGAGAACCGTCCTAGACGCGGTAGTCTCCGGCCAGCACGCAGTGCGCCTCACCCCCTTCGATCGCCACGGTGGCAGGGCGGCCGATCCCGGGCAGGAAGAAGAACTCCCCCTTGGCGGTCGTGACCTGAAGCACCGCGGGGCTGGTGAACTGGCAGACCGTGTGGCTGCCAAGCCCCTGCCCTCCAGCGTTCTTGATCTGCCGGCATTCGACGTGGCCGTAGGCACGGGCCAGCTTCACCTCGCGATAGTCGAACGAACGCTTGGGCTTCAGGTTCTGGGCCGCGAAGGCCTCGGCGGTCAGCGTCGGGCAGGGCTCGCCCTCGATGGTCCAGGCCTTCGCCTCCGCCACCGTCGCCTCGTGATTGGCGGTGATCGTCGGCCACAGGAAGTGGAGCAGCGAGCCTCCGACGCCGACGAGAAGAATCCCGCCGATGACCAGATAGCGACGAAGGGCGTTGGCGGAGGACTTGCGCATGGGGCGAGCTTAGCCACGATCCCCGGCGGTGCGAAGTGCCTGGAGCCCGTTTACGATCGCCAGGAAATCGTCGGCCTTCAGCGAGGCCCCGCCGACGAGGGCGCCGCCGACTTCGTCCGCGCCGAGGATTTCCGCGGCGTTGGAAGGCTTCACGGACCCGCCGTAGAGAATGGGAACCGGTGCGCCGGCCTCGCCGAACATCTCGGTGAGCGTCGCGCGGATCGCGCGGTGGATTTCCTCGATCTGCGGCGTGGTGGGTGTCAGCCCGGTGCCGATGGCCCACACCGGCTCATAGGCCACGGCGAAAGCCTTGCCGGCCAGTTCCGCCGGGAGCGAGCCCCTGGCCTGCCCGGTCACGACGTCCAGCGCCCTGCCCGCCTCGCGTTGGTCGAGCGTCTCGCCCACGCAGACGATCGGCTCCAGGCCGGCGCGCAGCGCCGCCCTCACCTTGGTCGCGACCATCGCATCGGTCTCGCCATGGTCAGCCCGGCGCTCGGAGTGCCCGAGGATCACCAGCGCCGCGCCGGCGTCGGCCAGCATCTCACCCGAGATGTCGCCGGTGTGGGCGCCGGAGGCTTCGGTATGAATATCCTGGCCGCCGATCAGCAGGGCCGAGCCCGCGAGGGCCGAGGCCATCCGGTCCACCAGCGTCGCCGGCGGGCAGATTGCGACGCGCGCAGCGGATTCGCCGATTCCCGCGGCGACGGCGCGGGCCTCGTCCACGGACGCGGCAAGGCCGTTCATTTTCCAGTTTCCGGCGATCAGGGGCGTCGGTTTGGTCATGGGGCCTCACTCTGGTTCGAACGACCGGCGCGCTTAAGCCACGGCGATCGTCCTGTCACGCGCTTGCGGGGATCAAGCGCCCTCCACTATACCCGGCCCGCAAGCCTGCGCCCTGAAAGGGATTAGATGCTCACCGCTACCCGCGCCTTCGCCAAATCCTGGGTCGCCGCCGTCCTGATCGGCCTCCTGATCGTCAGCTTCGCCGTGTTCGGCATCAATGACGTGTTCCGAGGCGGCCTCGGCGACGCCGTGGTCAGCGTCGGATCGCGCAAGATCACCTCCGCCGACTTCAAGCGCGAGTTCGACAGCTACAAGGCGCGGATGGAGCAGCAGGTCGGTCAGCCTATCCCGGTGGAACTCGCCGCCGAGAACGGTCTCGACCGTCAGGTGCTTGGAGGTCTGGCGACGCGCGAAGCGTTCGCGGAGCTGCTCAGCAAGGCGGGCATCCGGCCCTCCGACAGCCTGATCGTCGCCGAGATCAACAAGATTCCAGCCTTCTTCGACCAGGTCTCCGGCCGCTTCGACAAGGCCTCCTACGCCCAGCGGCTGGCCGAGAACGGCCTGACGCCCGAAAAATTCGAGCAGGTCATGCGCGACGAGCTGGCGGAACAGCAGCTCGCCAACAGCCTCGTCAACGGCCTGCGCGTGCCGCGCGCCTACACTGCCCTGGCGGCGCTCTACGCCCTGGAGAGCCGCAACGTCGGCTATTTCGTCATCGAGCCGCAGAGCGTGCCCCAGCCTGCCGCTCCCACCGATGAACAACTGACCAGCTTCATGCAGGAGAACTCGGCCCAGCTGATGCGGCCGGAATATCGCGTGATCACCGTGGCCCGGTTCAGCCCCGCCGCGACCGCCGCCGCCCCGATCGACGAGGAAGAGCTGAAGAAGCGCTACGACTTCCGCAAGGACACCCTGTCTACGCCCGAGACCCGCAGCCTCGTTCAAATTCCGGCTAAGGATCAGGCCACGGCCCAGCAGATCGTGACCCGCCTGGGCGCGGGCGAAGCGCCCGCGGCCGTGGCCCGCTCTCTCGGCGTGGACGCGATCACCTATGAAAACCGTCCGCAGACCGCGATCCCCGACCGTCGTCTCGGCGTGGCGGCCTTTGGCCTCCAGTCTGGTCAGGCGGCCCCGGTCCAGGGCGACCTCGGCCTGGCCGTGGTTCAGGTCCTCGGTGTCACGCCGGGCCGTGTCGTAACCCTGGAAGAGGCGCGTCCGGTACTCGAAGCCGAACTGCGCAAGGACGCCGCCGCCGAGCGGGTCTACGCCCTGACCCAGGCCTATGAAGAAGCTCACCAGGCCGGCTCCAACCTGCAGGAAGCCGCCCAGAAGGCTGGTGTGGCCACCGTCACGCTCGGTCCGGTGTCCCAGCAGGGGGTCAACCCGAACGGCGAGCCCGTCCCCGGTCTGACGCAACGGCTGATGGAGACCGCCTTCTCCCTGCCTTCCGGCGGCGAGAGCGACGTTCAGGAGGCCGGCGACGGCGAATATTTCGCGGTCCGCGTCGATCGCGTGGTCGCGCCCGCCATGCCGCCGCTGGAAGAAGTCAAGCCGCAGCTCGTCCGCGTGTGGACGATGCGCGAGATCGCCAAGCGCATGCAGACCCGCGCCGACGAACTGGCGGCCCGGGTCCGCAACGGCGAGACCCTGGACGCGGTCGCTGCGGCCAGCGGCGCGCGCGTGATCCGCGTGGCGAACCTCGACCGGCAGAGCGCCGCACAGAACCAGGCGCTGTCCCAAGACCTGCTCGGCAAGACCTTCACCGCCCGACCCGACGAGGTGTTCACCGCCGACAACAGCACCTTCGGCATGGTGGTGGCCAAGCTTGAGCGGGTGAGCTCCGGCCAGGGTCCGACCCTGGCCCGCATGACCGAGGAAACCCGGCCGCAGATGACCATGGCCCTGTTCCGCGAACTCGGTGAGGCGGCCCGCACCTCGGCCCGCCAGAAGCTCAAGGTGAAGACCGACTACGCCCTCGCCCGCACCGCCATCGGCCTCCAGGCCGAGGCGGAGGACCCGGCGCCGGCCGGGAAGTCCGAATGATGATGGAGCCGGACTTTCCGGCCTTCGAGACCACCTACCGCTCCGGCGCGCCCCAACTGGTCTGGACGCGGCTGATCGACGACCTGGAAACCCCGGTTTCCGCCTATCTGAAGATCGGCCACGGTCGGCCTTACGCCTTCCTCTTCGAGTCGGTGGAGGGCGGCGCCTGGCGGGGGCGTTATTCGATCATCACCCTGAACCCGGACCTCGTCTGGCGCTGCCGCGGGGACAAGGCTGAGATCGCCCGAGGCGCCGAGATCGCCGCCGGTCGCTTCACGCCCCAGGAGGGCGGCGCGCTCGACTCGTTGCGCGACTTGGTCGCGGCCGCCCGCATCGACCTGCCGGCCGGCCTGCCGCCGATGTCCGCCGGGGTGTTCGGGGCCATCGGGTACGACATGATCCGTCTGGTTGAGCACCTGCCGGACATCAATCCGGATCCGCTGAACCTGCCGGACGGGGTGCTGACCCTGCCCTCCATCGTCGCCATCTTCGACGCCATCGCCCAGGAGATCGTGCTGGTGACGCCGGTTCGGCCCGACGCGGCCTCGTCGGCGACCGAGGCCTATGCCGCCGCCAAGGCGCGGCTTGAGGCGGTGATGGCCGACCTGCGCCGCCCGGCCCCGCCGCTGGCCGGCGATGGCGAACCGGAGGCCGACGCGTTCACCACCCCGGTGAGCCGGGAGGACTACCGAGCCAACGTCGAGCGGGCGCAGGAATACATCCGCGCCGGCGACATCTTCCAGGTGGTGCCCAGCCATCGGTTCCGCGCGCCGTTCGCCCGCGATCCCTTCGCGCTCTACCGCTCGCTGCGCCGGATGAACCCGTCGCCGTTCCTGTTCTATCTGAACTTCGGCGACTTCCAGCTGGCCGGGTCGTCCCCGGAGATTCTCGTGCGGCTGCGTGATGGCAAGATCACCATCCGCCCGATCGCCGGCACCCGGCCGCGGGGCGCCACTCCGGCCGAGGACCAGGCGCTCGAGCAGGAACTGGTCAACGATCCGAAGGAACGGGCCGAGCATCTCATGCTGCTCGACCTCGGCCGCAACGACGTCGGCCGGGTCGCCATGCTCGGCCAGGAAGGCCGCAACGCGCCGGCTCAGCGCCGCGCCGGCTCCCATGTACGCGTGACCGACAGCTTCTTCGTCGAACGCTACAGCCACGTTATGCACCTGGTTTCCAACGTCGAGGGCGATGCGCCCGAGGGGCTGGACCCGGTCGACGTGGTGATGGCCGCCCTGCCCGCCGGCACCCTGTCCGGCGCGCCAAAGGTGCGGGCCATGGAGATCATTGACGAGTTGGAAATCGAGAAACGCGGCATCGGCTATGCCGGCGGCGTTGGCTATTTCGGCTGCGACGGCTCGGTCGACACCTGCATCGTCCTGCGCACCGCGCTGTTCAAGGACGGGATGATGTACGTCCAGTCCGGTGGCGGAGTGGTGGCCGACAGCGATCCGGACGCGGAGTACGACGAGACCCTGCACAAGGCGCGCGCCCTGCGCCGCGCCGCCGAGGAGAGCTGGCGCTTCGTCTGAACCGTTCATCGCGCCGACAGGCTCGCGGCGCTAGGCTAGGCCGGTTTCCATGAGGCCGACACCGATGAGCGACAACCGCATTCCCTCCGCCGCCCTGATCGGGGCGCTTCTCGCCGTCGGCGTCGCCGTGGCCGGAGGGCTGGTCGGCAAGGGCGTCGAGAACGCCCGGGTCGGCGACCGCAACGTCACCGTCCGCGGTCTTTCGGAACGCATCGTGAAGGCTGATCTAGCGGTTCTGCCGCTCAAGTTCGCCGCAGCGGGCGACGACCTGCAGGCGGTCCAGGCCGATGTCGACGGCGACACGGCCACCCTGCGCCGCTTCCTTGCCGCCCAAGGTTATCAGGACGCCGAAGTCGACCTCGGACGCCTCGAGGTCACCGACCAGTACGCCCGCGAGTATCAGCAGCCGAACGTCGCCGCCCGTTATCGCGTCGCCCAGACGGTGATCGTGCGGACGACCAACGTCGATCGTGTCCAGGCCACCACGCGCCAGCTCGACCAGCTCATCCGCCAGGGGGTGGTGCTGCAGGACTACAATGGTCCGTCCTACATCTTCACCAAGCTCAACGAGGTCCGCCCGGCGATGATCGCCGAGGCCACGGCCAGCGCCCGCAGCGGCGCCCAGCAGTTCGCCCGCGATTCGGGCGCCCGGCTCGGCGGCATCCGTTCGGCGACCCAGGGCTCGTTCGAGATTCTCGGCCGGGACGACGTCGGCTACGACGCTTCCTCCCAGGTTTTCAAGAAGGTCCGGGTGGTGACGACGATCAGCTACCGCCTGCGCTGAGTCTCAACGGTCCGTGGCGACCTGCTGGATGACGAGCGGAGGGGCCACGACCATGGCCGCCGCGAAGACGAGAGCCGAGGCCGCGAAGAAGCCGGCGGCCGCCAGCGCCGGCCACATGCTGTCTTTCCGAGGGACCGGCGCCACCAGCCTCCGGGCGCGGGACATGGCGTCAGGGTCGAGGGCCGAATCGTTCGCCGCCATGGCGCGAGGATCAACTGAAGCGCAGCCTTCCCTCAAGCCGCCAACCCCCCTAGATAGGCCCCATGATCCTGGTGATCGATAACTACGACAGCTTCACCTACAACCTCGTCCATTACCTGAACGAGCTTGGGGCGGAGACTCAGGTCGTCCGGAACGACGCGCTGTCCGTCGAGGAGGCCCTTGGCCTCAAGCCCGCTGGCGTGCTGCTGTCCCCTGGCCCCTGCACGCCGAACGAGGCCGGCATCTGCCTCGACCTGCTGGGCCGAGCACCTGACACCCTGCCGATTTTTGGCGTATGCCTGGGCCATCAGGCCATCGGCCAGGCCTTCGGCGGCGAAGTCGTGCGCGCCAAGGCGGTGATGCACGGCAAGACCAGTCCGATCCATCACAACGGCAAGGGCGTCTTCAAGGGCCTGAAGAACCCCCTCACGGCGACCCGCTATCACAGCCTAGCGGTCGAGAAGGGCGTCTTGCCCGAGGCCCTGGAGATCACCGCCTGGACCGACGACGGGGAGATCATGGGACTGCAGCATCGCACCCGGCCGATCCAGGGCGTCCAGTTCCATCCCGAATCCATCGCCACGGAGTGCGGCCACGACCTGCTGGCCAACTTCCTCGACATCGCCGGCGTCAGGCGCCTGGCCGAGGTCTGACCCTGACGACATGTCCGACGCCTTCAAGCCGCTGCTGAGCCGCCTCGCCGACGGCGCGACCCTGTCCGAAGCCGACGCCGGCGAGTTCTTCACCGCCTGCCTGCGCGGCGAGCCCACGGCGGCCCCGGTGGCCGCCGCCCTCACCGCGCTGCGCATGCGGGGCGAGACCGTGGGGGAGATCACCGCCTCGGCCAAGGCGATGCGACGGGCGGCGGTCACCCTCGATCATCCCTTCCAGGTGATCGACGTCTGCGGCACCGGCGGCGATGGGCTGCACACCTTGAACGTTTCTACCGCGGTGGCCTTCGTGGTCGCGGGCGGCGGACTGAAGGTCGCCAAGCACGGCAACCGGGCGCTCTCCTCGAAATCCGGCGCCGCGGACGTGCTCACGGCGCTGGGCGTCAACCTGACGGTTTCTGCGGAGCAGCAGCTCCGGTCGCTGGACGAGGCGGGCATCTGCTTCATGTTCGCGCCTGCGCACCACGGCGCCATGCGCCATGTGACGCCGATCCGCGCGGAGCTCGGTTACCGAACGATCTTCAACCTCCTGGGACCGCTGGCCAATCCGGCCGGGGCCACGCGCCAACTGCTCGGCGTCTACGATAGCCGCTGGTTGGAGCCGCTGGCGCGGGTGCTGGGCGCCCTGGGAGCCGAACGGGCCTGGACGGTGCACGGCCAGGGCATGGATGAGATCACCACGACGGGTGAAACCCAGGTCGCCGAATGGCGCGACGGCCAGGTGCGGCTGTTCCGGATCACGCCCGAGGCGGTCGGCCTGCCGCGTGCCGCCCTCGCGGACATCACCGGCGGTCCTCCGGCTCACAACGCGGCGGCGCTGCGCGAACTGCTGGACGGCGCGACGGGCGCCTATCGCGACATCGTCATGCTGAACGCGGCCGCCGCCTTCCTGGTCGGCGATCGGGTTGAGACCCTGCGTGAAGGCGTGGAGCTGGCGGGCCAGGTGATTGACGACGGTCGCGCGCGGGCGGCCCTCGACCGCCTCGTCGCCATCACCAATGAAGGCGCGCCGGCATGAGCGACATTCTCTCCCGCATCGCCGACTACAAGCGCGACGAGGTCGCCGCGCGGAAGGCTGCACGCACTGTCGCCGAGCTCGACGTTGCGGCTCGTGCCGCAAGCGCCCCCCGCGGTTTCCGGGCGGCGCTGGAACGGGCCCACGCCCCCGGCCGCCTGGCGCTGATCGCCGAGGTGAAGAAGGCGTCGCCATCCAAGGGGCTGATCCGCGAGGACTTCGACCCGCCGACCCTGGCGCGCGCCTATGAACGCGGCGGAGCCGCCTGCCTGTCCATCCTCACCGACGGGCCGAGTTTCCAGGGCGACGACACCTTCCTCACCGCCGGCCGCGACGCCGTCGCCCTGCCCTGCCTGCGCAAGGAGTTTCTGGTCGACCCCTGGCAGGTGGCGGAGGCCCGCGCACTGGGGGCCGACGCCATCCTGGTGATCCTCGCCATGATCGACGACGCGGTCGCCGGCGACCTGATGGCTGAAGCCCGCGCCTTCGGCATGGACGCCCTGGTCGAGGTGCACGACGAGGTCGAGATGGCGCGCGCCGTGGCGCTGGGGGCCGACCTCATCGGCGTCAACAATCGCGACCTGCGCACCTTCACCACCGACCTCGCCACGACGGAGCGGCTCTCTGCCATGGTCCCTGGCGACGTCCTGCTCGTCACGGAGAGCGGGATCTTCACGCCGGACGACGCCGCCCGCCTCGAACGGACCGGCGCACGGGCGATGCTGGTCGGCGAGAGCCTCATGCGACAAGCCGATGTGACCGCTGCGACGCGGTCGCTCCTCGGCGACTGAGTCGCCGCCCCACGCAGGCGCGCCTCGGCGGAAACCCCTGATTTTTCAGAGGGTCGCCGGTAACTTGACATTAACCAGGAACACCTAGAGAACATCCGGAGACGTTTGCGCTTTGTTCTTTGGCGCTTTCTTACCGAGGTAGGCCGCGATGCTCACGCGCAAGCAGCACGAATTGCTCATGTTCATCCACGAGCGGATCAAGGAATCCGGCGTGTCTCCCTCCTTCGACGAGATGAAGGAAGCGCTGGACCTGGCGTCCAAGTCGGGGATTCACCGCCTGATCACCGCTCTGGAGGAGCGCGGCTTCCTGCGCCGCCTGCCCCATCGCGCCCGGGCTCTGGAGGTGGTGAAGCTTCCGCAACAGGCGACGACGGCCGCCCCGCCCAAGGGGCGCGCCCCGTTCAAGCCGCAGCTGGTCGAGCCGGGCGAGCCGATGCCTTCGGCGGCCAACGACAGCCGCGAACTGCCGATCCTGGGCCGCATCGCCGCCGGGACTCCGATCGAAGCGATCCAGCAGGAGCGCGACCGGATTCCGGTCCCGGAAACCATGCTTGGGGCCGGCGAGCATTTCGTCCTCGAGATCCAGGGCGACTCGATGATCAACGCCGGCATCCTCGACGGTGACTATGTGGTCATCCGCAAGACCGACAGCGCCAATTCCGGCGACATCGTCGTCGCCCTGGTGATGGGCGAGGAAGCCACCCTCAAGCGCCTGCGCCGCAAGGGCGCCTCCATCGCCTTGGAGGCCGCCAATCCGCTGTACGAGACCCGAATCTTCGGTCCCGACCAGGTGTCGGTGCAGGGCCGTCTGGTCGGGCTGATCCGCCGCTACCACTAAGCCCGCGGATCGGGACCCCAGGTCCAGGGCCTGCGTCCGCGCAGGTCCTGCGTCCACACCACCCGCCATTGGCCGTCCGGACGCCGGTAGAGTTCGGCCGCGCCGCCACGGGCGAAATCCTCGCCGGTCAGGACGAGGCGCGCCCGGCAATCCGCGGGACGCCCGGCGTTGCGTATCACCACCACCTCAGCATCTTGGCACAGCGCCGCCATGCGCCCCGTCTTCAGAGGGCGGCGCAGGTTCCAGGCCGCCGCCAGCCTGACCGGAGCGCCTACCTCTGGTCCGCAACTCCAGGCGTCGCAGTCAAAGCCACGCTCGGCGGGAGCCCCGACAGGCGTCAGCCCGCGGCGTCGCGCCCATAGCTCGGCGCCGAACAGCTTCACCTCGGGGCGCAGGAGGACGGCTTCGCGACCGGCCCGCACTGCGGCGGTCGCCCCGTCGGCGCTCACCCAGGCGTCGGGCGCGGTCGGCTTGGGGACCAGAAGCACGGCCAAGGCGAACGGGACGCCGGCCCAGCGCAAAGGCCCCTTCCAGAGGCACAGCCACAAAAGCCCGAGAAAGGCGGCGGGCAAGGTCCATACCGGGCCGCTGGCCACCACCATCTGCGCATAGGGCGCATTGGCGGCCGCCGAAGCGATGCGGTTCATCAGGTCGATGGCGAAGCCGGCCACGGCCAGCGGCGCCTCGCCAAGCCCGAACGGGGTCAGGGCCGCCCCGACGGCCAGTCCGGGCATCATCAGGAACGACGAGATCGGCGCGACGGCGAGGTTGGAGGCCAGGCCCCAGGTCGCGACCCGGTTGAAGTGCTGCATGGCGAACGGGCCGGTGGCGAGGCCCGCCACGAAGCTCGCTGCCAGGCTCGCCGCCGTCCAGGTCGCCGCCGCCTGGAAGACACGGATCGGCCAGGGCGCGTTGATCTCCCTGACAGGCCGGGGCCAAGCCTCCGCCAGGGCCACGAGAGCGGCGGTGGCCGCAAAGGACATCTGGAAGCCCGGTTCGGTGACCGCTTCGGGGTGCAGCAGCAGGACGCCCATGGCCGCCAGGGCGAGGGAGTGCAGGCTGATCGCTTGACGGTCCACGAGGATCGCCCCGAACGCCACCGCCGCCGTGACCGCCGCGCGCTCGGCCGGCGGCGGCGCGCCGGACAGGATCAGGTACCCCAGCACTGCCGACAGGCCGACCAGCGCCGCGACCTTCTTTCCGTGAACGCGCAACGCCAGCCACGGCCAGGCGGCGACGCCCAGCCGAACGGCGGCGAAGGTGAAGCCGCCGACGATGGCCATGTGCAGGCCGGAGATCGAAATGATGTGCGCCAGACCGGCGGCGCGAAGGTCGTCCACCTGCTGGCGCGGGATGAACGCCTCGTGTCCCGTGGTCATGGCCGCCGCGAGACCGCCGCTTCCCGCACCCAGAACATCGACGATCCGCCGCGACAGCTCCCAGCGAACGGCGTTGACCTGCATGGTCAGGCGCAGGCGCCACGGCGGCCGGCGATCGGTCTGCCAGGTGCTCGGCGGGCCGAGGGCGAAGCCGACGCCGCCGACACTCTCGAAGAAGGCGTCCCGCGCGAAATCGTAGGAGCCGGGACTGGCCGGCGGCGGCGGCGCATTGATCACAGCCAGGAGACGCACCGGAGAACCCGGCGCCGGCAGGTGGGCGCCGGGGCGCAAGGTCACCCGCACCCTGATCGGCGTGGCGTTGGCGGGCCAGTCGCCGATCCGCGCCGGGGCGATGAGCAGGCGCTGGCCGCCCTGTCCCGGACTGGCGATATCCACGACCCATCCCTCCAGGCGCTGCGGGCCGGCCGCAGTTCCAGCCACCGGTGCGGAAACCCGCTCCGTGCGGATCTTGCTGATGGCGAAGCCGCCGGCGGCGCAGGCCACGAGCACCAGGGCGATAGTCGCGGACCGGCGGCCGGCCCAGCGCGCCGCCCCGACCAGCAGCCCGGTCGCCAAGGCCGCCGCCACCCACGCCACCCAGGCCTGCGGCTCGACCGGCAAGGTGAAGTAGAGCGCCGCCCCGAGCCCCAGCGCCACCGGGGTCCACAGGGTCCAGCGGTCGACCTGCCGTTCCGCCTGGGCCTTGAGCCAGCCAACAATCGCGGCAAGGCTAGGACGGGCCGGGACGCGCGTGCTAAGAGGCGCCGCCCAGGCGCCGGCGTCGGCCGTCGCTGTCTCCCGAGGCCTTTCAAGCTCGATGTCCGACCGTCCCGTCGTCACCCGGATCGCCCCCTCGCCCACCGGCTCCATGCACATAGGCACGGCGAGAACGGCGCTTTTCAACTGGCTTTACGCGCGCCACACCGGCGGCCGGTACCTGCTGCGTATCGAGGACACCGACCGCGAACGCTCGACCGCCGACAACGTCCAGGTGATCTTCGACGGACTTAGCTGGCTGGGCCTGGAGGCCGATGAGCCGCCAGTGTTTCAGGCAACCCGCGCCGACCGCCATCGCGAGGTCGTCGAGCAGATGCTGGCGCGCGGTCGCGCCTATCGCGACTACATGACCGCGGAGGAGTTGGAGGCCGAGCGCGAGACCGCCCGCGCCGAGGGCCGCGTGGTCCGCTCGCCCTGGCGTGACGCGGCCCCGAACGACGCGCCCGATCGCCCCTTCGCCATCCGGCTGAAGGCGCCCCGCGACGGCGAGACCCTCGTCGAGGATCAGGTGAAGGGTCAGGTCCGTTTTCAGAACCGCGACCTGGACGACCTCATTCTGCTGCGCTCCGACGGCGCGCCGACCTACAACCTCGCCGTGGTTGTGGATGACCACGACATGGAGGTGACGCACGTCATCCGCGGCGACGACCACCTGAACAACGCCGCCCGTCAGACGCTGATCTATCAGGCGATGGATTGGGAGGTCCCGGTCTGGGCGCACCTGCCGCTGATCCACGGTCCGGACGGCGCCAAGCTCTCCAAGCGACACGGGGCTCAGGCGGTCGGCGAGTTCGCCGACATGGGCTATCTGCCCGAAGCGCTGCGCAACTACCTGGCCAAGCTCGGATGGGGTCATGGCGACGACGAGATCTTCTCGGACGCCCAGGCCCAGACCTGGTTCGACATCAAGGACGTGGTCGGTGCGCCCGCCCGTCTGGACTGGGCCAAGCTCAACCACCTCAACAACCACTATATCCGCCAGGCCGACCCGGTTCGCCTGGCCGGGCTGGTCGCCGACGTTCTCAGGAGCCGCGGCTGGCCGGCGCGTGATGCGGAGCGGGAAATTCTCGAACGCACCATCCCGCTCGTGCGGGACGGCGCCAAGACGATCCTCGAACTCGCCGACGCCACGGTCTTCGCCCTCAAGCAACGTCCACTGGAGCTGCCCGAGAAGGCGCGCGGCATGCTCAACGACGAGACACGCGCGCGACTTTCACGGCTACGTGAAGGCCTCACCAGCGTCGCCGTCTGGACCGTCGCCGACCTGGAGGCTTATTTGCGCGCGTTCGCCGAGGCCGAGGGTGTCGGCATGGGCAAGTTCGGCCCCGCCCTGCGGGCGGTCCTGTCCGGCGGTTCGCCGGCGCCGGACCTCGCAGGCGCCCTGGTCGCACTGGGTGAGAGCGAGAGCCTTGGACGGCTTGACGATGCGCTTTCTCCCGTCACTTAACGCGCTATAAGCCCGCCTGACGGGACGAGCGTTCCAAAGTTTGTTTTGAGAGGGCTGGCATGGGCGGAACCGCGAAGATCGAGGTCGCCGGGAAATCGGTCGAACTTCCGATTCTCAAAGGCACTGTGGGCCCGGATGTCGTGGATATCCGGAAGCTCTACGGGGAAACGGACGCCTTCACCTACGACCCCGGCTTCACCTCGACAGCGAGCTGCGAAAGCAAGATCACCTTCATCGACGGCGACAAGGGCGTCCTGCTCCATCGCGGTTACCCGATCGACCAGCTGGCCGAGCAGTCCCGCTTCCTTGAGGTCTGCTACCTGCTGCTGCACGGCGAGCTGCCGACCGCGGCGGAGTTCGCCACCTTCGATCACAACATCACCTACCACACGATGTTGCACGAGCAATTCGATCGCTTTTTCATGGGCTTCCGTCGGGATGCTCACCCGATGGCGATCATGACCGGCGCAGTCGGCGCCCTGTCGGCCTTCTATCACGACAGCACCAACATCGATGACCCGGCGCAGCGGATGATCTCCGCCCACCGGATGATCGCAAAGATGCCGACCATCGCGGCGCGCGCGTTCAAATACTCCCGGGGCCAGCCGTTCGTGCATCCCCGCAATGACCTGACCTACGCAGAGAACTTCCTGCGGATGTGCTTCTCGGTCCCCGCCGAGGATTGGAAACCGAACCCGGTGCTGACCCGGGCGATGGACCGCATCTTCATCCTGCACGCCGACCACGAGCAGAACGCGTCGACCTCGACCGTTCGCCTCGCCGGCTCCTCGGGCGCCAACCCGTTCGCCTGTATCGCCGCCGGCATCGCCTGCCTTTGGGGTCCGAGCCATGGGGGCGCCAACGAAGAGGCGCTCAACATGCTGCAGGAGATCGGCTCGGTGGACCGCATCCCCGAGTACGTCCAGGGCGTGAAGGACCGCCGCTACCGCCTCATGGGCTTCGGCCACCGGGTCTACAAGAACTACGACCCGCGCGCGAAGGTGATGCAGAAGACCTGCCACGAGGTGCTGGCCGAGGTCGGTCATGGCGACGACCCGCTGCTGAAGGTGGCCATGGAGCTGGAGCGGATCGCGCTCAACGACCCCTACTTCGTCGAGCGCAAGCTCTATCCGAACGTCGACTTCTATTCCGGCATCACCCTGCGCGCCCTCGGCTTCCCGCCCGAGATGTTCACGGTGCTGTTCGCGCTCGCCCGGACCGTGGGCTGGATCGCGCAATGGAAGGAGATGATCGAGGACCCGTCGCAGAAGATCGGCCGTCCGCGGCAGCTCTACACCGGCGCCCCGCTCCGGGACTACGTGCCGATCAATCAGCGCGGCTGAGGCGTCGCCCCATCTGACGGAACGAGCCCGCGCCTCACCCGCGCGGGCTTTTTCCTGCCCGGTCGGTGAGGATGTCCAGCACGGCCGCCGCCGCCGCATCCGACGGATCGGGGCCGCCGCGCCCCATCCGGTCCAGAGCAGCCGACTGCGCGGCGACCTGCCCCTGCCGCAGCGCCGGATCGTCCAGGCGCAGCGCCACCTCCCGCGCCAGAGCGGGCCCATTGCAGTCGGCCTGGATCAGTTCCGGGGCGACGAACGCCTGCGCGGCGATGTTGAACAGCGTGATGAAGCGGGTGCGGATGAGCCGCTTCAGCAGGGCGTAGGTCACCGGCCCCAACCGATAGGCGACGACCATCGGCGCGCCGGCCAAGGCCAGTTCCGTGGTCACAGTGCCTGAACAGGCCAGAGCGACCGTCGCGGCCTTCATGGCGTCGAGCTTGGCGGTCTCACCCTCGACCACATGCGCGCGGTGCGGCCATCCCGCCACCCTGGATCGCACGGCGTCGGCAACCGTGGACGCCGCGTTCACCACGACGTGCAGGCCGGGCCGCTCCGCCTTCAGCAGGCGGATCGCTGCCTCGAAGGGCGGGAGCATCCGATCGATCTCGCTCGGCCGGCTTCCGGGGAGCACCAGCAGGATCGGATCGTCCGGCCCGGCGCCGATCTGGGCCCGCAGCCGCCCGGCGTCGGCCGTCGAGAAGTCGAGGCTCAGCGCCGCATTACCGACGAAGGTGACCGGCAGGCCTTCCGCCTCGAAGAACGGGGCGTCGAAGGCGTGGATCGTCAGCAGGTGGTCCACCGCCCGCGCAAGGGTCCTCGCCCGGCCGGGACGGGTCGCCCACACCTGCGGCCCGACATATTTCACCAACGGCAGATCGGGATGGGCCTGCCGCAGGCGCCGGGCCACCCGGATCGTAAAGCCCCAGGAATCGATCAGGATGGCGACATCCGGGTTCTCGCGCGCCGCCACGGCCACGGTGTCGTTCACCCGGCGCAGGATCCGGGGATAGGCCATCAGCCCCTCGGCCAGCCCCAGGATCGAGATCTCGGAGATATCGAAAGGGCTGTCGACGCCCTCGGCGGCCATTCGCTGTCCGCCGACGCCGACAAAGCGGACACCCTCCCCAAGCCGCCGCCTGAGCGCCTGCGCCAGCCCTGCGCCGCGGTCATCGCCCGACGCTTCCGCCGCCACCAGCATGACGGTCAGGGGGCGGCTCACGACCGTTCGGGCTCCACGCCCAAGATGAAGATCCCCAGTTCGTCCGCCAGGGCGATCACGGCCTCGCGGTCCAGCACCAGCAGGCGGCCCGTTTCGCCGATGATTCCGGCCAGGCCAGCGCGCGCGACACCGTGGACGGTTTCCAGGCCGATGGTCGGCAGGTCGACGCGGGTCTCCTGGATCGGCTTGGGAGCCTTGCCCAGCGCCCCCTCGCCGGCGCCAGGCGATCCGCGCACGGCGAGCGGAAGCGCAGCCACGCGCTCCAGCATCGCATCGGTGCCCTCCTGGGCTTCCACCGCGAGCACGAGGCCGCGACAGACGACCGCCGCCTGGCCGATATCGAGACGTCCGATCGTGCGGGCCACAGTCAGGGCGTGTTCCGCGTCGGCGCGCTGCTCCTCGCTGGGAGATATCCGTCCCAGCGGCCCCGCCGGCAGGCGAAGGTCCTGCATCACCTCGTGCGCGCCCTCGACCGAGAAGCCTTCCTTTTCGAACTCGCCGACCATCAGCCGCAGCAGGGCGTCGTCGCCCTTGCGCGCGGCGGCGATGGCGGCCGGCAGGACGGCCAGGCCGCGGATGTCCGGCATCAGGGCGGAGAAATCCGGACGGCTGACGATGCCGGCCAGGCACACCGCCTCGCAGCCAGCTTGCTTCAGCGCCTTGAAGCATTTGCCGAGTTCCGCCAGGCCGATTTCCACCCCGGCGTGGCGGGCCAGCCCCGCCCCCGCGAACCCCTTCAGGCGCACGACGAACAGCGGCCGGCCGGCCCGCTGGCAATAGTCGGCGATCTCGACGGGCAGAGATCCGGCCCCGGCGATCAGGCCGAGCTTCTTCATCAGACTTCGCGTTCGGGCAGACAGAGCGGGCGGCTGGCGTCGGCGCGGATGAAATCGATGATTTCCATCACCTCCGGTGAGGCCGCATAGGTCTCAGCCGTGTCGTCGAGCCGCTCCTGGAAGGTGCCCTCGTTGGCGAACAGCAGGCGATAGGCCGCCCGCAGTGTGTTGATGGTTTCCCGGCTGAACCCGCGCCGTTTCAGCCCCACCAGGTTCAGGCCCTCGAGATGGGCGTGGTTGCCCCACACCGACCCGTAGGGGATCACGTCCTTCACCACGGCCGCCAGGCCGCCGACCATGGCGTGGCGGCCGATGCGGGTGAACTGGTGAACCGCGGCCAGGCCCCCGACGATGACGAAATCCCCCACTTCGCAGTGACCGCCCAGCGTCGCCTGCTTGATCAGGATGACGTTGTCGCCGACCACGCAGTCGTGGCCGACGTGCGACTCGATCATATAGAGGCCGTTCGAACCGACCCGGGTGATCCCGCCGCCCCGGACCGTGCCGATGTTCATGGTGGCGTGTTCACGGATGACGTTGCCGTCTCCGATCACCAGCCGCGTGTCCTCGCCATTGTAGGCGGTGTGCTGCGGCGGACCGCCCAGGACGCAGAACGGATGCACCTCGTTGTCGGCGCCGATCTCGGTCGAGCCCTCGATCACCACGTGCGATTTCAACCGCGTGCGCGGGCCGATCCGGGCGCGTTCGCCCACGATGCAGTAGGGGCCGATGCTGACGCCGTCAGCCAGCTCGGCGCCCTTGGCCACCAGGGCGGTGGGATGGATCTCGACGGCCAAGCGTCAGGTCTCCACCACCATGGCGGCGAACTCGACTTCGGCCGCCAGCTTTTCGCCGACCAGGGCGCGCCCCCGGAACTTGAAGATGTCGCCCCGGGCGCGGATCACCTCTACCGGCATCCGCACCACGTCGCCCGGCCGCACCGGCATGCGGAACCGGCAGTTGTCGAGCGACATGAACAGGATGGTCTTGCCGGCGACATCGACGTCCAGCGACTTCGACATCAGCACAGCGCCGGTCTGGGCGATGGCTTCGACGATCAGCACCCCGGGCATCACCGGATAGCCCGGGAAGTGGCCCTGGAAGAACGGCTCGTTGAACGTCACGCATTTGATGCCGACGATCGACTGGCTCGGACGGTACTCCTCCGCCCGGTCGATCAGGAGGAAGGGGTAGCGATGCGGGATTCGGGCGAGGATCTCGGTGATGTCGATCTCAGCCGGGGATTCGTTCACCGGCGCCTTACGGCTCATTCCTCAGCTCCGTCCTTACGGTTCGCCATCCTGGCGAGCCACGCGGTTTCCCGCATCCAACGCCGGATCGGCCGCGCGGGCATGCCGCCCCACGTCTCGCCGGCCGGTATATCCTTCATCACCCCCGACGCCGCGCCGATCCGGGCGCCATCGCCGATGGTCAGGTGGTCAGCGACGCCCGCACGCCCGCCGAACTGGGCGCCGTCGCCGATGATCACGCTGCCGGAAATGCCGGTGTGGGCCGCCATCACACAGTTGCGACCGACGCGCACGTTGTGGGCGATCTGCACGAAGTTGTCGATCTTGGTATTCTCGCCAATCACCGTGTCGTCGAAGGCGCCCCGGTCAACGCAGCTGTTGGCGCCGATGCTGACGCCGTCCTGCAGGATCACCCGGCCGAATTGAGGCATGTCGACCAGCCCTGAGGCGCCCATGGCGGCGCCAAATCCGGGCTCGCCGATGACGGCGCCGGCGAGGATCTTCACCCGGTCGCCGATCAGCGCGAAGCCGATGACCACATTGGCCGAGATCTCGCAGTCCCGACCGATGGCGACGCCAGGGCCCACGACCGTGTTGGCGCCGATCCGCGAGCCGCGGCCGACCTGAGCCCCTGCCCCCAGCACCACGCCGGGGCCGAGCACCGCGCCGTCCTCGACCCGGGCGTCGGGCGAGATGGCCGGGCCGGCGCCCGTGACCCGCGGTCGGTGCAGGCGATTGGCCGCCAAGGCGTAGGCCGCCTGAGGCGTGGGCGTCAGAAGGGCGACGCAGCCTTCGGGAACTTCCCCGGCCTCCCGGGGATGGACGAAGCAGGCCCCGGCCCTGGTCTGGCGAAGCGCCGCCACATGGCGGCGGTCCGACAGGAAGGTGACCGAGCCCGGCGCGGCCTGGGCCAGCACGGCGACGCGGTCGACGCTGCGGCCGGCGACGTCCGGGCGGACAGGCTGCGCTCCCGTCAGCCGAACGAGATCATCGAGGCTGACGGGGCCGAGGTCTTCGAAGAAGCGCGGATCGGGCATGAGGTGCGATCGACCCGCGCCTGACGAGGGTCGGGCTCTCTTAGCGCGGCGCGGCCGGGGCGGCCGGCGTCGCCGGGCGGGCGGCAGCGGGGGCCGCCGGCTGCTGTTGCTCCAGACGCTCGCGGTCGAAGGCGAACTGGGTGATCTTGGCGTTGAGGGCGGTCACCACGTCCGGGGTGATGTCCATCGCCGGGTTGGCGATGACCACGGCGTTGCGCTGCAGCAGCACCGAACAGGCCTTCTGCTGATAGGCTTGGCGGATCAGCGGCTCCATCTCCTGGCCCACGCGGCCGATGGCCTTCTGTTCGGTCGCGGAGACTTCCTGGTCGCGCTGGGCGGCGCGGCGTTGCAGGGCGTTGGCGCGGTTCTGCAGGGCCGAGGCGCGCTGCTCGAAGGTGTTCTGGTCGAGCGTGGCGCGCTGGCCTTCGAGCGTCCTGGCCTCGGTCTCGATAGCGGTGTTTTCGGCCGTCAGCTCGGCGTTCACCTGGGCGACGATCTGCTGCATGCGCGTGTTGACGTGACGTCCGACGGTCGAGCCGCCGATCGCGCCTTCGATCGAGATCACGCAGATGCCGGGCACAGCCGCGCCATGGGTGACGGCCGGCGCCGCCGGGGCGGCGGCGCCACCCTGGTGCGCGACTCCAAGCCGGAGTCGGAGGTGGCCGAGACGCGGGCCAAGGCGGGCG
>JAEYTM010000346.1 GCA_023434015.1 Pseudomonadota bacterium
CCCGGGGCCGGGGGGGGCGGGCCGGCGCCCCGCGCGACGAAGCCCTGGTCGAGGCGCTGGACGACGCCGACCTCGGCCGCGAATGGGAGTGGGAGGAGACGCCGGAGGTCAGCCTGCGCGTCGTCGCTGACGCCGCCGAGGCTGCCGCCCTGTTCAACCGCCACAGCCCCCGCTTCACCGTCAGCCTGATCGCCGAGGACGCGGCGGCCCAGGCCGGCTTCTACGAACGGGTGGACGCGCCGTTCGTCGGCGACGGCTTCACCCGCTGGGTGGACGGCCAGTACGCCCTGAACCGGCCCGAACTCGGCCTGTCCAACTGGGAGAACGGGCGGCTGTTCGCCCGCGGCGGAGTCCTGGCCGGCGACGGGGTGTTCACGGTCCGGGCCCGGGTGCGCCAGCACGACCTCGACCTGGACCGCGGGGGCGCGGCCACGCCCGCCCGATCGAGGTGAAGACCGGCCGCATGTGGTTCGCCGGACCGGCCCGTCGCCTGCCCGTGGCGGGCCGGCCGCAGGCGCTGCGGCTCGGCTTCCACCTTGAGCCCGGCATGCGGGTCGGACTGTTCGGCGGCTCGTTCAACCCCGCCCACGAGGGTCATGCCCACGTCGCCGAGACGGCGCGGCGGCGGATGGACCTCGACCGGGTGATCTGGCTGGTCTCGCCGCAGAATCCGCTGAAGCCGCGCCACGAGACCGCCAGCCTTCAGGCCCGCATGGACGGCGCCCGCCGGTTCGCCCGAGGCCGCGACATGATCGTCTCCGACGCCGAGACCCGTCTGGGATCGCATTACACCATCGACACCGTGCGAGCGTTGAAGGCGCGCTTTCCGGGCGTGAAGTTCGTCTGGATCATGGGCGCCGACAGCCTGGCGACCTTCCACCTGTGGAGGGGCTGGACCCAGCTGATGGAAGAGGTGCCGGTGGCGGTGGTCTCGCGGCCCTGGATCTCGCTGAAGAGCCGCTTCTCCCCCGCGGCGATCCGCTTCGCGCGCTCGTGCCGGCGCGCCGGCACGGCCATGGGCCTGCCGGCCGCGCAGCCGCCCGCCTGGGTCTTCCTGCTGGGCCGGTTCAACTTCCAGTCCTCGACCGCGCTGCGGGAACGGTTGCGCCGTTCGGCGCCTTGAAGACTCGCGGCTGACCCCGGCGCTCGGACGTGCTAGGGTCGCCGGGCGAGGATATCACAGGAGCAACCCCGCTGAACCAAGACCCCGCGCCGAGTGCGCACGAAGGCCCGGCTGCAGCGCCCAGTTCGGACGCCGCGCCTTCGGATTACGCCCAGGGACGCATCACCGCCCTGGAGAACCTCATCCTGACCCGTCTCGACGACGACAAGGCGCAGGACGTCGTCTTCATCGATCTCAAAGGCAAGAGCGCCGTCGCCGACGGCCTGGTGGTCGCATCCGGCCGCTCGCACCGCCACGTCGGCGCCATGGCCGACCACCTGCTGCGGGCCCTGAAAGAGGAAGGCTACGGCCGCTGCCGCGTCGAAGGCATGCCGCACTGCGACTGGGTGCTGATCGACACCGGCGACGTGATCGTCCACCTGTTCCGTCCTGAGGTCCGCGCCTTCTACAACATCGAGAAGATCTGGTCGGTCGACTCCCCGCACCGTACCCAGGCGGTCTGACGCCTGAGCGACCGGAGCCGGTCGGATGAAAATCTCCATCATCGCTATCGGCCGGCTCTCCCGCTCGCCGGAGACCGAGCTGGTGAAGCTCTATGTCGAGCGCGCCACCAACGCCGGCCGTGCGCTCGGCCTCGGCCCCGTCGAGGTCGTCGAGGTGGAAAGCCGCAAGCCCGGCAAGGCGGCGGAAGCCGAGGCGCTGCGGGCGCATCTCGCCGACAGCCATGTGATCGCCTGCGACGAACGGGGCGCCGCGCGTCCCTCCCGGGTCTTCGCCGGAGAGATCGGAGGGCTGCGCGACCGTGGTGTACGTCGGCTGGTGTTCCTGATCGGCGGCGCCGACGGCCTCGACCCCGACCTGGTGGCCCAGGCCAACGGCAAGCTCGCCTTCGGGCCGCAGACTTGGCCCCACGCCCTGGCCCGCGCCATGCTGGCCGAACAGGTCTACAGGGCGGTGTCGATTCTCGCCGGCTCGCCGTACCACAGGGACTGAATGTCGATCCGCCTTGCTCTCCCTGCTGCTGCGATCGCCGTCGCCGGCCTGGCGGCGGCCGGCGCGGGGGTCATCGCTTCCGCCGCCACGCCCGAGCGGCTCGCGCGGCTGAACCTCGCCGAGACGGAGCTTTCCGCCCAGCAGGCGCAGAACCTCAACCAGCTCTCCCGCCTGCTGTCGGTGCTGGAACAGATCCGCCGCGACCCGCCGCCGGCGTTGCTGGTGTCGCCCGACGACGCCAAGGACGCGGTGCGTGCGGCGATACTGGTGAAGGCGATGACGCCGGAGCTGCAGCGCCGGGCCCAGGCCTACGCCGGCGACGCCGCCGAGATGATGCGCCAGCGTCGGCTGGCCGCCGTACAGAGCGAAGCGCTCTTCACGACCGAAAGCCGCACCGCCGACGGCGCCCCCGAACCCCGCGGCGAGCTGGCGCTGCGGGGGTCCGCAGGCGGTCCGCCGATGGCCGGGCCGGTCACCCCGCCGGACATACTTCTGGCGCCGGTGTCTGGAACGGTGACGCGGCCCTTCGGCGCACCCCTCGCGGGCGGCGGCGAGGCCAACGGCCTGACCCTGGCCGCCCCGCGCGGCGGGCGGGTCGGGAGCCCGGGTGCAGGCGTCGTGCAATATGTAGGCCCCGTAAAGGGTTGGGGCGTAATATTGATATTAAGGCTAGCCGGTGGATACCATCTCGTGCTTGCTGGACTGGATCGATCGTCTGTCACCGTCGGACAATCCGTCGCGCCGGGACAGCCTGTCGGCTGGATGCCGGATGGTCGACAATCCTCCTCGGATCTCTATCTGGAGGTCCGGAACCAAGGTTCGCCGGTGAACCCGGCGCGCTGGCTGAAAGACAATGCGGGCTGAGTGCTCGTTCGATGAGCACTTGCGGGGGCCTGTTTCATAGGCGGTCGGACGACCGCGAGGGAGCCTGCGGCAGGCGATGAAGAAGTACCTTCTGATCGGCGTTTCGGCCTTCGTGCTCGGCGCAGGGTCCATGGCCTATGTGAGTCAGCAGGCGATCGCCGCCGCGCAGCCCCGCGCCAAGACCTATCGCATGCTCGGCCTGTTCGGCGACGTGCTCGACACCGTCCAGCGGCAGTACGTCACCGAAGTGGACGACACCAAGCTGATCCAGGCGGCCATCGACGGCATGCTGACCTCGCTGGATCCGCATTCCGGCTACCTTGATCCCGAGAACTTCGACGACATGCGCGACCAGACGCGCGGCGAATACGGCGGCCTGGGCATCGAGGTCACCAGCGAGGACGGCGTGGTCAAGGTGATCTCGCCGATGGACGACACGCCGGCCTTCAAGGCCGGGATCAAGGCCGGCGACTACATCACCGCCGTCAACGGCGACAGCGTGCTCGGCCTGTCGGTGAACGAGGCGGTCAAGCAGATGCGCGGCAAGGCGGGCGAGGCCGTGACCCTGACCATCGCCCGCGAGAAGAGCGACCCCTTCGACGTGAAGGTGGTCCGCGAGATCATCAAGCCGAAATCGGCCCGGGCCAAGATGGAGGGCGAGTTCGGCGTCCTGCGCCTGTCCAGCTTCAACGAGAAGACCACGGAGGAGGCCGAGGAAGCCTTCGCCGAGCTGCGGGCCAAGAACCCGCAGATGAAGGGCCTGATCCTCGACCTGCGGAACAATCCCGGCGGCCTGCTCGACCAGGCCGTGGCGGTCTCGGACCTGTTCCTCGACGGCGGCGAGATCGTGTCTCAGCGGGGCCGCGATCCGCGCGACGTCGAACGCTACAACGCCCGTCCTGGCGACATCACCAACGGCATGCCGATCGTTGTGCTGATCAACTCCGGCTCCGCCTCGGCGGCGGAGATCGTCGCCGGCGCCCTGCAGGATCGCAAGCGGGCTGAACTGGTCGGGCTGACCAGCTTCGGCAAGGGCTCGGTCCAGACGGTGATCCCGCTGCGCGGCGGCATGGACGGAGCGCTGAAGCTGACCACGGCGCGCTACTTCACCCCCTCGGGCCGTTCGATCCAGAGGACCGGCATCGATCCCGACCTTGAAGTGGCGGCCAGCCGGGACGAGGCCCAGACCATCGCCAACCGGGCGTTCCAGTTCTCGGAAGCGTCGTTCCGCAACGCTCTGAACGCCGACGAGGGCCGGGTGCGCAAGGGCGCCCACGAGCCGGCCGAGGCGCCGCCGGAGGACTTCGACGCGGCGAAAGACTTCCAGCTGACCCGCGCCGCCGACGTGCTGCGCCACGGCTCGGTCGCGGCGACTCCGAAGCTGCCCAAGCCCACGGCCAGGTTGGCCGAAGTGGTTGGAGCCAAGGCCCGCGTGGCCGAGGTGAAGCCGCCCCAGGCCGCTCCGACCAACTAGTCGCCGGCGGGACAGGCGGCGGCCATCCCAGGCGGCCTGTTTCGCCCACCCCGGCCGGCAAGGCTGCGAAGCGTTCGTTAACCGGATCGTCGCAGGCTCCCCTAAAGGAGTTTCCCTGCGTGGCCACCATCGCCCTGCCCCGTCCGACCGCGTCCGGAAGGCTGAGCGCATTGCGCGGCGCCCTGGCGCACCCGATGGTAGGCGCGGGCGCGACCGCCCTGCTGTTCTCCGGCGCCCTGGCGGCGCTCATCGCCATGGTGGAGCCTGACGCCAGCTCAGGCATGCGCGCCTCGCTCACCCCCGCCTTCGCCGGCGCGCCCGAGGGATGGCGGCAGGCCCTGCCCCCGGACGCGGGAAGCGTCGTATCGGACGACGTCATACGCCTTTCGGAACGGCCGCTGGCGGCGGCCGGCCGCGAGACGCCCGCCGGCCCGGACGCTCGCCTCCCGGCTACGGTGGGAGAAGGTCCGCTGCCGGTGGCGCCTATCGCCGGCCTGTTCGCGTCCGGGCCCGGCGGGCCGCTGCCGATCATCGCCCAGGACGGCCGCACCCCGTTCGAGGCCTATGCCCGGCCCTTCGCGGCCAGCGGGCGGCCCAAGATTGCGCTTGTGATCGGCGGGCTGGGCCTCAACCCCCGGGCCACCCAGGCCGCCATCGAGACCCTGCCGGGTGAGGTGACCCTGTCCTTCTCACCCTATGCCGAAGGTCTTCAGGGCTGGATCGACCTGGCGCGGGCGCACGGTCACGAAGTCCTGCTCGAGACCCCCATGGAACCGGTCGACTATCCGGAGAACGATCCCGGGCCCTACACCCTGATGTCCGGGGCCCAGACCGAGGAGACCGTGAAACGGCTGGAATGGATCCTGTCGCGCGCCACCGGCTATTTCGGTCTGACAAACTATCTGGGCTCCCGCTTCCTGGCGAACGACGCGGCCTACGGCGCGTTCGCCGGGGCCCTGCGCGGCCGCGGTCTCGGCTTCATCGACGACGGCGGCGCGGGCCGACGCACCGGCGGCGACCTGCCCCGCGCCTCGGCCGAGCGGGTGATCGACCGCCAGCTTGCCGGCGCGGCCATCGACCAGCAACTCCTGGCCCTCGAGGCCAGCGCTTTGCAGCGCGGCCAGGCGCTCGGCGCCGGTTTCGCCTATCCCGCGACGCTGCAGACGGTGGCGCAATGGGCTGCCAGCGTCGAGGAAAGAGGCTATCAGCTGGCGCCCGCTTCCGCGCTGGCCGTGAAGAAATGACCGATCTCGATCTCTATCGTCCCAATGTCGGCGTCGTGCTGTTCCATCCCGACGGGCGGGTATGGCTGGGCCGGCGGATCAACACGCCCGGCCCGCACAACTGGCAGTTCCCGCAGGGCGGCGTCGATCCCGGCGAAGACCTGGAGGATGCGGCCCGCCGCGAGCTGGCCGAAGAGACCGGCGCGAGGACCGTCACCTATCTGGGCCGGACCGACGGCTGGATCGCCTACGACTTTCCGCCATTCCACGGCGGGCCGAAATCGTCCCGTGGCTGGCGCGGCCAGAAGCAGGTGTGGTTCGCCTTCCGCTTCGACGGCAAGGAGACGGAGTTCGACCTGTGCGCCCATGGGGAGGCGGAGTTTGACACCTGGCGTTGGGCCTACCTGAAGGAAGCCCCGGCCCTGATCGTGCCGTTCAAGCGGGCGGCTTACGACGTGGTGGCCAAGGCCTTCGCCCAGTTCGCGACCACGCCCGGCTCGGACGTCTCCGCGGCCTGAAAGGCCGACAACCCGAGGCGGCTTTCGTTTAGAGTGGCGAGGGCGACCCGCCCGCAGAGGCCGGGCCCAGCACCAGGAGAAAGGGTTCGATGGCCAGCATCGTCATGGTGCACGGCGCATTCTGCGGGGGATGGGCGTTCGAGCAGTTCCGCAAGCCCTTCGAGGCGGCGGGACATCAGGTGCTCGCGCCCGACCTGAAGGGCCATGGGGCCGACCAGCCGCCGGACGTCATCGGCGTCTCCATGTCCGACTATGCGACGGATATCGCGACCCTGTGCGCGGCCCAACCGGCGCCGCCGGTCCTGCTCGGTCACTCGCTTGGCGGCCTGGTCGCCCTGCTGGCGGCCCGACGCGCGCCGGTGGAAGCCCTGGCGTTGCTGGCGCCTTCGCCGCCCTGGGGCGTGGCTGGCTCCAGCCTGGAGGAAGCGATCACCGCCGCCGGGCTGCAGATGCTGGGGCCGTTCTCCTCCGGCGCCGTCGAGCCTGACGCCGGGCTGATGCGCCGCTACAGCCTGGACCGGCTGGCGCCGGACGAGCGGGAGGCGGTCGTCCGGCGGTTGCGGCCTGAGAGCGCTCGGGCGCTCCGTGAGACGCTGAACTGGTGGTTCGACCCGTTCATGACCACCAGCGTCGGGACCGTCGCGTCAGGCGTTCCCGCACTGGTGCTGGCGGGCGAACTGGACTTGGTGCACCCACCGGCCACCGTGCGGCAGACGGCCGAACGGATCGGCGCGGCCTACCAGATGGTTCCGGGCATGAGCCATTGGCTGCCCGGCGAACCGGGCTGGGAGGACGTTGCAGAGCGGGTGCTGGTGTGGCTGCGCGAGACCGCTAAGATCGCCGCCTGAGCCGAAAGAGAAAGACGCCGGCGGGTCGCGCCGGCGTCGGTCATCTCATCAGAACTTGCGTTCTTGGTAGAACATCATGCCCGTGTCGTAGCGCGCGTTCAGCGGGCTGTCGTCAGGCTTGCGCATGGTCGAGAAGTTCACCGCGACCGACGAGTTGGCGGTGAAGTGCTCCCAGGACTTGCGGACGCGCTTGATGCCGTCCGGGTCCACGTTGACGTAGTTGGCCTGCAGCACGAGCTGCGGGTCGTGCAGGAACGACCACACGTTCAGCGCTTCGACGATCGGCTCTTCCTGCCCGAGGGCGTGATGCACCTCGACCATGCAGACGTCCTTGTTGGACCCCTGGGGCATCACCGTGACCGTGTAATTCCTGTCGCCGCCCAGCGGCATCGTCCAGCTGCCGTCGCGACGGTTGCGCTTCATGCCCTTGGCCTTGGCGATGTCGTCCAGGGCCTGGCCGCGCACGGCCGGGATGCAGACCGTCTGCAGGACGTCGAGGATCACCGCGCCGTCGCCCGAGGTCGGCAGGACGGGGGGCGGGGCCGCCGGCTCTGCCGGGACCGCCGCCGGCGCCGGCTGGGCCGCCACGGTGGCGTCGGCCGCGGACGGAACCTGAGCGTGGGCCGCGGACGCAAGGCCCCCGGCTAGGATCAAGGTGGCGATGGCGGTGCGCATGACGAAGTTCCCCTGACTTTCAGTCGCGATCAAACTGGACCGCGGGACCTCTGGCAAGGCCCGCGGCGATGCATTTATGACCGCTCAGACGGCCTCGACCGCATGCTCGGCCAGCACTGTGAGGCCTTCGGGGGTCACGTCGGCGAAGCCGCCGCGCACCTCGAACACCGTGACGCGCCCACCGTCATAGACCCGGATCTGGCCTTCCTTCAGCGCGGTCATGAACGGCGCATGGCCGGCCAGGACGCCGAAGTCGCCTTCGGACCCGGGCGCGTCGACCTGGTCGACGGCCCCGGAGAACAGCTCGCGTTCCGGCGAGACCAGCGAGAAATGGAGCTTCTGCGCCATGAAACCCTACGCTTCCGCCGCCAGCTTTTCGGCCTTGGCCACGGCTTCTTCGATGGCGCCCACCATGTAGAAGGCGGTTTCCGGCAGGTGATCGTACTCGCCGTCGCAGATCGCCTTGAACGAGCGGATCGTGTCGGCCAGTTCGACGAAGGCGCCGGGCGTGTTGGTGAACTGCTCGGCGACGTGGAACGGCTGCGACAGGAAGCGCTGGATCTTGCGGGCGCGGGCCACGATCAGCTTGTCCTCTTCGGACAGCTCATCCATGCCGAGGATGGCGATGATGTCCTTCAGCTGCTTGTACTGCTGGAGGATCTCCTGGGTGCGACGGGCGACCGAGTAGTGCTCCTCGCCGATCACCAGCGGGTCCATGATCCGCGAGGTGGAGTCCAGCGGGTCCACGGCGGGGAAGATCGCCTGGGCGGCGATGTCGCGGCTGAGCACAGTGGTCGCGTCCAGGTGGGCGAAGGAGGCGGCCGGCGCCGGGTCGGTCAGGTCGTCGGCGGGCACGTAGATGGCCTGGACCGAGGTGAACGAACCCTTGTTGGTCGAAGTGATCCGCTCCTGCAGGTTGCCCATCTCGGTGGCCAGGGTGGGCTGATAGCCCACGGCCGAGGGGATGCGCCCCAGCAGCGCCGACACTTCCGCGCCGGCCTGGGTGAAGCGGAAGATGTTGTCGACGAACAGCAGCACGTCCTTGCCTTCCACGTCGCGGAAGTACTCGGCCTGAGCCAGGCCGGTCAGGGCGACGCGGGCGCGGGCGCCGGGGGGCTCGTTCATCTGGCCGTAGACCAGAGCGCACTTGGAGCCGGCGGTCGAACCGTCGTTCTTCTTCGGGTCCACGTTCACGTTGGACTCGATCATCTCGTGGTACAGGTCGTTGCCTTCGCGGGTGCGCTCACCCACCCCGGCCAGCACCGAGTAGCCGCCGTAGGCCTTGGCGATGTTGTTGATCAGCTCCTGCATGGTCACGGTCTTGCCGACGCCAGCGCCGCCGAACAGGCCGATCTTGCCGCCCTTGGTGTAGGGACACATCAGGTCGATGACCTTGATCCCGGTGACCAGCACTTCCGACGAGGTCGACTGCTCGGCGAAGGTCGGCGCCTCGCGGTGGATCGGCGAGGACAGGTCGGACTGGATCGGGCCGGCTTCGTCGATCGGCTCACCGATCACGTTCATGATGCGGCCGAGGGTGCCGGGACCCACCGGGACCGTGATCGGCTTGCCGGTGTCAACGACCGCCTGACCGCGGGTCAGGCCCTCGGTGGTGTCCATGGCGATGGCGCGGACGGTGTTCTCGCCGAGGTGCTGGGCGACCTCCATCACCAGGCGGAACGGCGCGCCGGTCCGCTGGTCGGTGTTGGTGGTCTCCAGGGCGTTCTGGATCGCCGGCAGCGGGCCGTCGAACTCGACGTCGACGACGGCGCCGATGATCTGCACCAGGCGACCGGTGGCGACGCCCTTCACGGGAGCGGTCGCGGCGGCGGCCTTGGCAGGGGCCTTGGCGGGAGCCTTGCGGGCGGGCTTCTTGGCGGGAGCGGCGGCTTCAGACATAGCGGACTCTTTCGGCTTAAAGCGCTTCGGCGCCGGAGATGATCTCGATCAGCTCCTTGGTGATCTGCGCCTGGCGTGAGCGGTTATATTGCAGGGTCAGGCTGGCGATCATGTCGCCGGCGTTGCGGGTGGCGTTGTCCATCGCGGTCATCTGAGCCGCGTAGAAGCCGGCCTGGTTCTCCAGCATGGCGGAGAACGCCTGGGTGGTGATGTTGCGCGGCAGCAGCGCCTCGAGGATGCTCTCCTCGTCGGGCTCGTACTCATAGACCGCGCCGCCCAGGTCAACCGGGGGGGCCCCGGTCTCAACCTCGGCAGGAATCAGCTGCCGGCCGGTCGGGGCCTGCACCACCACCGACTTGAAGCGGCTGTAGAACAGGGTGACGACGTCGACTTCGCCGGCCTCAAACAGCTCCTGAATCCGGGCCGAAATCTCCTCGGCGCGGGCCAGGGAGGGGTTCCCACCGGCTTCGTAGTCGCCCAGCAGCCGGTCGCCGTAGAGACGACGCACCTGGTCGCGGGCCTTGCGACCGACGGTCAGGACACGGACGTCCTTGCCCTCCGCCGTCAGTTTCGAGATGTGCTCGCGCGCCGCGCGGACGATGGAGGAGTTGAACCCTCCCGCCAGCCCGCGGTCGGAGGTGGCGACCACGATCAGATGGCGTCGGTCGGAACCGGTCCCGGCCAGCAGCTTCGGCGCATCCTCGCCCGACACGCCCGAGGCGAGGTTGGCGATCACCGCCCCCATGCGCTCGGCATAGGGACGGGCGTTCTGCGCCGCGTCCTGGGCGCGCCGCAGCTTCGCCGCCGCGACCATTTGCATCGCCTTCGTGATCTTCTGCGTGGCTTTCACGCTTCCGATCCGACTGCGCATCTCCTTGAGGCTAGCCATCGCCTAGGTTCTCTTTCCCTGCGACGCGCGTCTTAGCCGAAGTTCTCGGCGAAGGCCGCCAGCACGTCCTTCAGCCGGGCCTCGACGTTCTTCAGGTCCTTCTCGGTACGGATGGTGTCGAGCAGGTCCTGGTGCTTGGCGTGCAGATGCTCGAGCAGCTCGGCCTCGAAGCGGCGGACGTCGGCGGTCGGCACCTTGTCGAGATAGCCGCGGGTGCCGGCGTAGACCACCGCCACCTGCTCTTCGACCTGCAGCGGGGAGTACTGGGCCTGCTTCAGCAGCTCGGTCAGGCGCTCGCCGCGGGCCAGCTGGCGCTGGGTGGTGATGTCGAGGTCGGAGCCGAATTTCGCGAAGGCGGCCATCTCGCGGTACTGCGCAAGCTCGCCCTTGATCGGGCCGGCGGCGACCTTCATCGCCTTGATCTGCGCGGAGGAGCCCACGCGGCTCACGCTGATGCCGACGTTCACGGCGGGGCGGATGCCCTGGAAGAACAGGTCGGTTTCCAGGAAGATCTGGCCGTCGGTGATCGAGATCACGTTGGTCGGGATATAGGCCGACACGTCGTTGGCCTGGGTCTCGATCAGCGGCAGGGCCGTCAGCGAGCCGGAACCGTTGTCCTCGTTGAGCTTGGCCGCGCGCTCCAGCAGGCGGCTGTGCAGGTAGAAGACGTCGCCCGGATAGGCTTCGCGGCCCGGCGGGCGTCGCAGCAGCAGCGACATCTGGCGATAGGCGACGGCCTGCTTGGAAAGGTCGTCGTAGATGATGACGGCGTGCATGCCGTTGTCGCGGAACCACTCGCCCATGGCGCAGCCCGAGAACGGCGCCAGGAACTGCAGCGGGGCCGGCTCGGAAGCCGTGGCCGAGACGACGATAGTGTAGTCGAGCGCGCCGCGCTCCTCGAGCGTCTTGACGATCTGGGCGACGGTCGAGCGCTTCTGGCCGATGGCGACGTAGATGCAGTAGAGCTTCTGGCTCTCGTCACCCGTCGCGTTGATGGCCTTCTGGTTCAGGATGGTGTCGATCGCCACGGCGGTCTTGCCGGTCTGGCGGTCGCCGATGATCAGCTCGCGCTGGCCGCGGCCGACGGGAATCAGGGTGTCGATGGCCTTCAGGCCGGTCTGCACCGGCTCGTGCACCGACTTGCGCGGGATGATGCCCGGCGCCTTCACGTCCACGCGGCGACGCTCCGCCACGTTGGCGATCGGGCCCTTGCCGTCGATCGGTTCGCCCAGCGGATTGACGACCCGGCCCAGCAGGCCCTTGCCGACCGGCACGTCCACGATCTCGCCCAGGCGGCGCACTTCGTCACCTTCAGAGATCGCGCGGTCTTCGCCGAAGATCACGACGCCGACGTTGTCGCGTTCCAGGTTCAGGGCCATGCCCTTAACCCCGGCGGACGGGAATTCCACCATTTCACCGGCCTGGACATTGTCGAGGCCGAAGACGCGGGCGATGCCGTCGCCGACGGAGAGGACCTGACCGACGTCGGAGACGTCGGCTTCCTCGCCGAAGTTGGCGATCTGCGACTTGAGGATGGCCGAGATTTCGGCGGCGCGGATGTCCATGATCTTACGCTCTCTTGAGGGCGAACTTGAGGGAGTCGAGCTTCGAACGGAGCGAGGCGTCGAACAGACGGGAGCCGACCCGCACCTTCAGACCGCCCAGGATGGACGGATCGACGCGGGTCTCGATTTCAGGGTCCTTGCCGAGCGCCGTGCGCAGGGCCTGGGCGACGCCCTTGGCCTGCGTCGCGGTCATCGGCAGGGCGGTCACCACCTCGGCCGCCACAACGCCGCGGGCCTCCGCCGACAGCCGCTCGTAGGCGGCGATCACGGCGCCCAAGGCGCCGGCGCGACCATTGGCCGCCAGCAGTCCGAGGAATTTCACGGTCGTCGGACGCAGGCCGGCGCGCTGGGCGATCGCGCCCAGGCCCTTGGCCTTGTCCTCGGCGCTGAACGCGGGCGAGGCCAGCAGCACGCGAAGATCGCGGCTGTCCGCCAGCGCCGCCTTCAGCGACTTCAGGTCGGCCTCTACGGCCGCCACTTCGTTCTGTTCGTTCGCGAGATCGAAGAGGGCCTGGGCATACCTGCCGCCCACATTCGAAGCCTGGGAATCGTCCGCCACTTATTGTCCGCCCGGTGCGTGTCGAAAAGCCGCCGCGAAAGGAAACTTCGCTGCAGTCTTAAAGGCTTGAAAGCGCTTGGAAAAAGCACAGAGGACCGGAGAGCCTTATAGACCCCGGTCCAAGCCGCGCGCCTGATAGCACGCGATGTTTGGAGCCGCAACCGAGGGGGACCCCTCGGCGACGATTCCCTGGGCCGCCATGAGGCGGCGCCGAGGCAGGGCGCTGCACGCACGCCCCGCTATAATGTGTTGCCGCAGGAAAAAGGGCGCCGGACCGGCCGCCGCCCCTTCAGTGACAGAGCTCGACTGCGAGCCGCCGGGAGTCCGGACCTTACTGGTTGGCGAGCTGGGCGCCGCCGGCGCGGGCCACGGCGACCGCGTTGCACTGGTTGAGACGCGCTTCGTCGAAGGCCTTGCGGCCGGTGAAGGCGCTGATCGGGCCAACCTTGGCCGCGAGGGTCTTGCAGGCGGCGGTGGAGTAGGTCTCCGAACCGGGCGCGGTGGCCACGCAGCTGTCGGCTTCGCAGGTGAACATGGCGCCGCCGGCGATGATCTTGGTCTTTTCGGCGACCGGCTGCTGCAGCTTGGCGGTAACCGGCTCGGCGGCGAAGGCCGAGGTGGCGGAGAGGGTGGCGAGGGCGGCGCAGGCGGCCGCAAGGGTTTGGAGCTTCATGAGGCCCTCCAGCGTTTCGGGGAGTGCGACGCCCTGCTCAAGGCGCCGGCCCGTCCGCCACGTGGATCGGCGCAGGTATCCCCACCCGCGACGCGCTGCGAACTAAGCATCGCTAAGATAACGGTGTTAAGATCGCAGGCAACCGGTATTTTCGCACGCCGGCTCTGCAGGAATGCAGACCGGCCGCGCCGACCGGCGCGACCGTTCATAGCTCGTCAATGTTGTTGGGCCCTGGGTGCAGGTGATATGGGTCGGCCCGGGCCGGGGCGGCCGCTTTTCGAGACGTTAGGACGACGACGACATGGCCAACGCGCAGCCGCCGGGACCGAAAGGTCGCGGTCCACGCGCGCCCCGCCCCGGGCGCTCGCCCCTGCAGGCG
>JAEYTM010000024.1 GCA_023434015.1 Pseudomonadota bacterium
CACGCGCCGCGCTGTTGGCGAAGATGTAGCGGCGGCTGGTCAGATCGTCCGGCTCGGTCGCCGAAATCACCAGGATCGGGTCGGGCAAGGCGTTGATCAGGGCGGCGTAGGGCGGAGGCTCTCCGGCGTGGTCGGTGGCCGTCCGCCTCAGCGCCTGGTAGCGAGCCTCCGCCGAGCGGTCGCCGCGGAACATGGCCCCGCCGGTCACCACGGCGACCGCGAGCAGCGCACCGACGACCAGGTTCAGATCGAGCCGCCCGATCAGGCCGAGCGCCGCCACGGCGATCAGGCCCGCGACGCCGCCAGCGGCGATCAGCCAGGGCGCGGGTTCGGTGCGGCCGGCGGGAGGCGGGGGCTGGGTCAGATCGAATCTCCGTTCAGGATTCTCCAGCATCCCCAGCCGTGTGTCACGGCCATGACGGCGCAGGTCGGAAATACCCGGTCCGGAACCAACCTTGGCCGTTGCCGTTGGGCAAGCGGGCGGGCCCCGTGACCGGTTTCTGACGATGAACGACCTTTCCGAAACACAGGCCCAGTCGCACGAAGGGCTGCTCGCGGACCTGCAGGCCCGCACGCGAGAACTCGAGCAGGCGCTGGCGCAGAAGACCGCCCTGCTGCACGAGGTCGACCACCGGGTCAAAAACAACCTGCAGCTCATTTCCTCCCTGTTGCTGCTGCAAAGCCGGCGGATCGACGACGAGGGCGCGCGCCTGGCCTTGCGCGGGATGCTGGAGCGGGTCAGCGCCATCGCCACAGTTCACCGTCGCCTGTTCCACAGCGACGATATCGAACGTTTCGACGTGGCCGAGTTCGTGCGCGACCTGTCGGGAGACGTCGCTGCAAGCGCCCGCCGTAACGGTGTCGAGATCCGACTTGATCTGGAACCCGTCGCCGTCGCCGCTTCTCAGGCCGCCCCTCTGGCGCTGGTGGTCAACGAACTGCTCGGCAATGCGGTGAGGCACGGGTTTCCCGACGACCGCACGGGCTCGGTCCTGATCGCGATCCATCGCCGCGAAGGGGAGTTCGATCTTTCCGTCGTCGACGACGGCGTTGGCATCGGCGATACGCCCGGAGCGCTGGATGGTTTTGGCGGGGTGATCGTCCAGCTGCTCTGCCAGCAGCTGCGCGCCAAGATGCGGCTGGAGAACGCGCAACCCGGCGTCCGCGCAGTCGTTACCCTCCCCGTGAACGCCGTTACCTCCCCATGACCCGCCCCGCACCGCTTAATGTGCTGATCGTCGAGGACGAGGTGCTGATCGCCGAGGAGCTCAGCTTCCTTGTGCGCGAAGCCGGCTATCGCGACGTCGGCCACGCGATGAGCTCGGCCGAGGCGGTCGAACTGGCGCGCTCGCTGGGACCCGACCTCGCCCTGGTCGACGTCCACCTGATGGACGGGCCGACAGGCATCGACGTCGCGCGCCGGATCGCCGACGACTGCGGCGGCGTGGTGCTGTTCATGACCGCCAATGTGAAACGCCTGCCCGACGACTTCGCCGGCGCCTGTGGGGTGATCGGCAAACCCTATTCCGAACAGACGGTGAAGACCGCCCTCGCCTATCTGGGCTGCTGCCTGCGCGAGGGCCGCGCGCCGGGCGCCCCGCCCATCGGCCTGCACCTCGCCCCCGCCTGGCGAGCCCGCTGGGGCGTCGCAGACCTGCCGCTTACGGGCTGAGCCTTGGCCGCCGCGGATATCGTCGGCACAGCCGCCGCCCTGTGTTCGATGGTCAGCTTCACGCCGCAGATTCTCAAGATCTGGCGTGAGAAGGACGCCTCCTCCGTCTCACTCCGCATGTATGTGGTCACCGTCACCGGCTTCAGCCTGTGGATCGCCTACGGCGTGTTGATCGGCAGCTGGCCGGTGATGGGGGCCAATACGGTCTGCTTGCTGCTCTCGGCGACCATACTGGCCCTCAAGTGGAAGTTCAGCCGGGCCGCAGAACCCGGTCGGCGGCGCCCCTAGCCAGCCGCGTCCCCCGCCTTTAAGGCTCATGCCATTCCGCAGCCCTATCCGGGCGCGTCGAGAAGGTAGAGCATGAGCGATCGGTTGGTCGCCGCCGAGGCGGCGCTGAGGGCAGGCCAGACGGCGCAGGCCATCGATCACCTGGTCGCGGCCATCACCGAGGATCCGGCCCGGCCCGTCAACGTCTATCGCGTGCTCGCCACCCAGCTCTATCGCGCCGGCCGTCCCGTGGAGGGCGAAGCCTGGGTCGCCAAGGGCCTGGAACTCCATCCCAAGGACATGGACCTGTGGAACCTGCGCGGCGTGATGCTGCGCCAGCAGAAGCGCTATCCGGAGGCGCTGCAGGCCTTCGACGAGGCCTGCCGCCTCAACCCGCGCCACGCGGCCCCTCAGGTCAACCGAGGCAACGTCTATCTGGACCTAGATGACGGCGTGCGCGCCGAAGCGGTGTTCAGCAAGCTGGTGCGCCAGGATCCACGTCAGGCCGAATATCAGCGGCAGTACGGCCGCGCCCTGCTGAAACAGGGCAAGCGCGATCCGGCCATGGTGCGCCTGCGCCAGGCCGTGGCGCTCAAGAAGGACTACATCGACGCCTGGCTCGACCTGGCCGGCCAGTTCAACGAGGACGACCGCCCGGAGAAGGCCCAGGAGGTTATCGACAAGGCGCTGGCGGCCAATCCCGGCGCCCCCAGGCTGCTCGAAGCGTCGGCGATCGTCCTGCGCCGCTCCGGCCAGGTTCGGCGGGCGGAAGCCTATCTGCAGAGCCTGCTGCCGGAACACGACAACGCGGCCTGGCTTCATCACCAGCTCGGCGGCGTGCTCAGCGACTACGATCGCGAACGGGCCAATGTCCACATGCGCCGGGCCGTCGAACTCGACCCGGGCAAGATCGACTACAAGATGGCCCTCATCGAGAGCCTCGAGCGCACGCGCACCGGTGACGAGGGGGCCAATATCGAGGAGGCCTATCAGCTCACGCGGGATATCCTCGCCCAGGCTCGGACCGACCTGTCCCCGTTGGTGACGAAGATCATCAACGAAACCCTGATCCGCGTCTGCGCCTTCGACGACATCCCACGCCTGGGGACGTTCAAGGGCCTTGGCCGGCAGTGGGCGTCCAGCGGCCGTCACACAGCCCTGCTCAAGCAGCTGGCCCGTGTGGAGACCACCGAGGACCGGCTGGAGTTGGTGGAACAGCATCGGATCTGGGGGCGCGACGTGGCGGCCAAGGCGGCGTCGCGGCCGATCGTCCGGCGCGGGGCGCGAACGGCCGACGGCCGCATCCGGCTGGGTTTCATGTCATCGGATCTGCGCCGCCATCCGGTGGCCTATTTCGCCCTGCCGCTGTTCGACCACATCGACCGGTCGCGCTTCGACATCTACTGCTACTCCTTCTACCAGGGGCAGGAAGACCCGCTGCAGGCCTACATCGCCAAGCAGGTCACCGCCTTCCGCTGGATGCCGGACAGCTCCTCGCGCGAGGCCGCCCAGGCGATCGCCGACGACCAGCTCGACATGTTGATCGAGCTCGGCGGATCCACCCACATGAACCGGCTCGATGTCATGGCCTATCGCGCCGCGCCAAGGCAGGCAAGCTGGCTGGGCTACCCGCACTCGGCGGGCCTCGAGAGCATCGACTACTTCGTCTGCGACCCCTACAGCGTGCCCCCGAACCGCGACCTGCTGATCGAAAAGCCCCTGATCATGCCGCACACCTGGCTGGCGCTGGGGCGGGCGGTGTTTTCCGACCTTCATCCGCTTTCCGAACAGCTGCCGGAGGAGCGCAAGGGCTTCATCACCTACGGCACCGCCAACAACCCCCACAAATACAGCCGCAAGGTGCTGCGCACCTGGGCGCGGGTTGTGGCGCGCACGCCGGGCTCGCAGTTCGCCTTCGTCCGTCCGGAGGGCGGCACGCCGAGCTTCCGCGCCAATGTGCTGGCCGAGTTCGCCGCCGAGGGAGTCGATGCGGATCGCGTCGTGTTCCACCCGGTCCGTGGCAAGCACATGCCGTTCTACAACGAGATCGACATCACCCTGGACCCCTTCCCGCTGACCGGGGGGACCACCACCACCGAATCGCTTTGGATGGGCGTGCCCCTGGTCAGCCTGGTCGGCGAGGCCTTCTTCGAGCGGCTCAGCTATTCGATCCTGAACAACGCGGGCCTCGGGGACCTTTGCGCCGCGGATGTCGACGCCTTCGTGGAAAAGGCGCTGGAACTCGCTGCGGACCGGGACCGGCGCCGCGATCTGCGGCGCACGCTGCGAGAGCGGATCACCCGCAGCCCGCTCGGCCGTACCGACGACTTCGCCCGCGACTTCTACGACATGATCGCCGACGTGGTTCAGGGCGCGCCAGCCCGGCAGCCCGCCTAGAGTCGGAAGTATTCGCCGATGAGGTCGGCCGGGCGCGGCTTGAACGCCAGACCATCGGGGGCCCGGAACGCCATCTGGCCGGCCGGCACCCGGCGGTTGATGACGCTGGTCCCCTGGCTGACCACGCAGTCGCTCTCGACCGTCGAGCGGCCGATCACCGCCGTGTTCGGATAGAGCACCACCCGATCGCCGATGACCGGAATCTGGTCCTTGTGCCGGCCGACGGTGGAGTTCTGATAGAGCACCAGCTGTTCGCCGTAGGTCGCCTTGGCCAGCACGATGCCGACGCTGTGGCCGATGTAGAACGCCTTCGGCATGGCGATCTCGTAAAACAGGTCGATGCCGTTGAACGCCTTGTTCATCAGGAACAGGCGGGTCGGCGCGGCCGTGTCGCCGGACTGGGTCCAGATCGTGTTGGCCAGATAGTAGAGATAGATGCAGTGCTGCGATGACTGCAGCACGTTGAACAGGTCCGGACGCCAGGGCGCGCAGGCGTTGATGCAGACGTGCAGTCGTTCCAGGGCCGCGTCGAGGTGGGCGTCGATCGCGGCGCGGAAGGCCGCCTCGCGACCGTCGGGAACGACGTGGGCGCATTGGGCCACGGTGTAATCGATCAGGCTCGCGCGCGTGTGGTCTACAAGCTTCACGCCTTCAGCCCCTCCAGGTAACCGCGGACGACATCCTTCACCCGTCGCGGCGTGACGCCAAGGGCGCGGAGCTTCGCGTTGTCCGCGTTGGGCGGCGGCGCGGGATCAGCCTGGGTGGTGAATCTGACCGTCCAGCCGGCGCTCCCGAACACCTCGGCGATCTCGGCGTTGGCGGCCAGTTCGCCGCTGGCGAGGTTATAGATGCCGGTCACGCCCTCCAGGGTGATCAGCCCGTCGACCACCTCGTCGAGGTGGATGTAGTCGCGACGGATGTGGGGGCTGGACGCCAGTTCGATGTCGCGCCCTGCGCGGGCCCGGATCAGCCATTCGGACAGGAAGCCGGGCGCTCCTTCCTCCCAGTCATAGACATTGGCCAGTCGGGCGACGGCGCCGCGGCCCTGGGTCCGCGCCAGGGTCAGGTTCTCACCCAGCGCCTTGGAGAGGTCGTAGACGCGGCGCGGGTCCGACGGATCGAAGACCAGCGGCTCGTCCTCGCCGACATGAGCCTTCGACTGGCCGTCGTAGAGCCGCGTCGACGACAGGTAGACAAGCTTGTCGAACCGGTCGGCCCGGACGATCTCGCTGACCAGGCTCGCGTGGGCTTCGACGGTGTCGAACGGCCGGCGGTCGTAGTCGGCGGTCAGTCCGGCGCAATAGAAGACCGTGCCGAGATCGCGGCCCAGCAGGTCCTCGCCGCGCGCCGGCGCCCAGACCTGGCGACCGTCGGCCAGCAGCCGTTGGTGCAGGCGCCGCCCCACAAACCCCGACGCCCCGACAATGGTCGCCTGGCCACCCAAGCGTCAGAGCCCGCCGACGGGATGGTGCAGCTTCGGGTCCTTGTGGCGCAGGTACTTCGGCGAGACGTCGCGCACGAGGCTGTAGTCAGCCGTCTCGAAGATCGAGACGTCCTTGACCGCCACCATGTTGAAGCCGTGCGGCGGGCCTTCCAGGTAAATCGCCTCGGCCGGGATCAATTCGATCGGCCGACCCGCGAGGTCATAGTTGGAGTTGAAGTCGCGCAGGGCGAACAGGCTGTAGCCATGGCCGGTCAGCAGGCGGGCGATCTCGGTGTCGAGCAGGCCGTTGCTCCAATCGACGTAGTGACGGTGCACTTCGAAGAGGATGTTGGGCGCCTTGCCCGCCGGCTGGGCGAGGAAGCTCTCGGCTCCCCTCAGCGCGCCCAACTCGGCGCCTTCGATGTCCAGCACGATCAGGTCGAGTTGATCCACGCGCGCCGCCCGCAGGTAGTCGGCGATGGTCACCGTCCGGAAGCTGTCGTCGGCGCCCGCCTCGGCCGCCTCGGCGCTGGCGAAGCTGTCGTAGCCCACGAGCTTCAGGTTGGTCGTGGAGTCGTGCCACAGGCCTTCGGGACGCGGCAGGATGTTGGTGAGACCGTTCAGCGCAGCGTTGCGTTGAAGCATGCCGCGCTGCTGGCTGTTGGGCTCGAAGGCGTGCACCGTTCCGCCGCGCGGGGCGATCTCGCGGGCGATCAGCACGGCGTGGTCGCCGAAGTAGGCGCCGCCGATGACCACCTGCGTCGCGGTCTTCGCCAGGTTCACCAGGATACGGCTGGTCTGCGGCTCCCAGGCGTGGTCCGGCGCCTCGGGCGTCGACATGACGAAGTCGCGGGCGATCTTCGAGCGGTACAGGAATTCGAAGGTCACGCCGCTCGACAGGGTCTTGCAAATCACCTGATCGTCGTCGAACAGGGCGTCGACCAGCGGGCCGGTGATCTCCTCGCGCACGTCCACACCGGGCGCGTCGATGACGCCCTCGTAGGCGATCAGCTGGCGGATGAAGGCGTCGCGCCAGTCTTCCGTTCCAGCGATCTTCGCCAGCGCGTCCAGCGCCTTGTCCTGAGCCATGAAGCGTACCTGTCTGTGGGGCGCGGCCTGTCTAGCAGATCGCGGCGGCCTTCTCAGCCTTGGTGATCGGGGTAGGCGGCGTCGCGATCGGAGATCAGCTCCGGCGCCCGCGGCCAGCGGATAGCGAAAGCCGGATCGTTCCAGCGCACGCCGGCCTCGTGGCCCGGCCGATGCTCCGGCGCGATCTGGTAGAGGACGTCGGTCTCCGGCTCCAGCGTCAGGAAGCCGTGGGCGACGCCCTCGGGTATCAGCAGGGCGCGACCGTTTTCGGCGCTCAGCTCCGCGGCGGTCCACCGGCCGAAGGTCGGGCTGTCCGACCGAAGGTCCAGCGCCACATCGAACATCGCGCCGCGCACGCAGCGCACCAGCTTGGTCTCACCGTGCGGCTGCGCCTGATAGTGCATGCCCCGCAGGGTCCCGGCGGTCGGGTTGCGCGACAGGCTGGTCTGGGCGGGCGTGAACGGATGCCCTGCGGCGGCGAACTCCGCCGGGCAATGCAGGCGGGCGAAGACGCCGCGCGCGTCGCCACGCGGCTCGAGATCGACCACGACCACGCCCGGGATGTCCGTGCGGGTGAACCGCATCAGGGCAGCACCCGGATTTCCGGCGAGGCGGTGACGAAGCGCGCCCCCCAATCCCGCGCGAACGCCAGTTGCTCCATGACCTCGTCCTTGAGGTTCCACGGCAGGATCAGGATGTAGTCGGGCTTCACGCGCGCGACCTCGGCCGGAGCCAGGATCGGAATATGGCTGCCGGGCAGGAAGCGGCCCTGCTTGGCGGGGCTGGCGTCGAAGACGCAGTCGATGTCGTCGGGCCCCGCCGCGCAGTAGTTCAGGAAGGTGTTGCCCTTCGCCGCCGCCCCGTAGGCGCAGAGGCGCTTGCCGTCCCACTTCACCTGATCGACGAAGGCCCGGAAGCTGTCGCGCACCGCCTCGACCCGCGGGGTGAACCCGCCGTAACTTTCGATGCGATCCAGCCCCGCCGCATGTTCCGAGACGCGCAGGGTCCGCAGCGCCTCGGTCTCTTCGTGGCCTGAGCCGGCATGGCAGCAGAACAGGCGCAGGGAGCCGCCGTGGGTCGGCAGAAGCTCGACATCGAACGGCCGCAGCCCGTTGGCGGCCAGCACCTGCTCCACCGTCACCAGCGACAGGTAGGAGTAGTGCTCGTGGTAGATGGTGTCGAACTGCACCTTCTCGATCAGGTTAAGAAGGTGCGGGAACTCGAAGGTCAGGACCCCTTCGTCCTTCAGGGCGTGGCGGAAGCCGGCGACGAAGTCCCCGATCTGAGGCACGTGGGCCAGGACGTTGTTGGCGGCCATGAGGTCGGCGCGCTCGCCGCGGGCGGCCAGGTCGCGGCCGGTCGCCTCGTTGAAGAAGGTCACCTCGGTGCGCACGCCGCGCTCGCGCGCCGCCGCGGCGGTGTTCGCCGTGGGCTCGACGCCAAGGACCGGGACGTCGCGCGCCAGGAAATGCTGCAATAGGTAGCCGTCGTTGCTGGCCACCTCCACGACCAGGGACTCCGGTCCCAGGCCGAACCGCTCGATCATCGCCTCGGCGTAGCGCCGGGCGTGCTCCACCCAGGTCGTCGAATAGGAGGAGAAATAGGCATAGCCGCCGTCGAAGATCGCCTCGGCGGGCACTTCGTCGTCGACCTGCACGAGGAAGCATCGCTCGCAGACCCGCGCATGCAGCGGATAGACGCCCTCGGTCCCCGCGGCGAGTTGCTCCGCGGTGAGATAGCTGTTGGCCAGGGGTTGCAGGCCGAGGTCCACGAAGGTGTGGATCAGCGGCGTGCTGCAGAAGCGGCAGGGCGGTGGCGTCATGGGCGGTCTTGGTAGCCTTCGATCTGCTCGACGCACAAGGCCGCGGCGTCCTCGCCCTGCGATTGGCGGCGGTACCAGTCCATGGTCAGCGCCACCGCGCGCGGCGCGTCCAGCCGGCTTTCGAAGCCGATGGCGGCGCGGGCGAGACTGGCGTCGATCGCGAGCGACCTGGCTTCGATCGAGTCCGGGTCGGGTTCGTGCCGCCACGACTGCGCGCCAAGGGCCTCGACGCCCAGGGTCGCCAGTTCGCCGACTGTCACCTCGGCGCCGCCCGGGCGGGGGCCGAAGTTCAGCGCACGCGGCGTGGCGGGATCGCCGGCCAGGGCCTCGAGATGGCGCAGGTAGCCGGCGACGCAGTCGAGCACATGCTGCCAGGGGCGGGTGGCTTCGGGATGGCGAAGCACGACCTGCTCCTGGCCGCGGGCGGCGCGGACGATGTCGGATACCAGACGGTCCCGGGAATAGTCGCCGCCGCCGATGACATTGCCGCCACGGGCCGTGGCCACCGGTACGCCGCGAGGTTCGAAATAGCTGCGTGCGAAGCTGGCCGTGACGATCTCGGTCGCCGCCTTGGACGCCGAATAGGGATCCTTGCCGCCGAGGGCGTCGCCTTCGGTGAAGGCGCGACCGGTCTCCGCGTTGGCGTAGACCTTGTCGGAGGTGATCACCAGCACGGCCTTCAGCGCCCGCCGCGCGCGGAGGGCCTGCAGCAGATGAGCGGTTCCCATGATGTTGCTGGCGAAGGTCTCGACCGGCGCTTCGATGGCCGTCCGCACGATCGGCTGCGCCGCCATGTGCAGGACGAGGTCGAACGCGCGGTCCGCGAGGACGCCCTCCACGGCGGCGGGGTCGCGAAGGTCGGCCAGATACGAATCGACCTTCGACGCGACGTCCGCCAGTTCGAACAGGCTGGGGGTCTGGTCGGGCGCGAGCGCCAGGCCGGTCACCCGCGCGCCGAGCTGCGACAGCCAGATCGCCGCCCACGACCCCTTGAACCCGGTATGGCCGGTCAGCAGAACGCGTTTGCCACGCCAGAAGGCGGGATCTGGGACGGCGGTCACCGGCGCCACGGCGCCTCGCCGGAGGCCCAGAGCGCCTCGAGCTGATTCTTGTCGCGCAGGGTGTCCATCGCCGCCCAGAAGCCGTCATGCCGCCAGGCCATCAGCTCGCCGTCGTGAGCCAGACTCTCGAGGGGCGCGGCCTCGAAGGGAATCTCGTCGCCGGCGATCCGCCCGACCACCTCGGGCTGCAGCACGAAGAAGCCGCCGTTGATCAGGCCGTTGTCGCCAGGCGGCTTTTCGATGAAGCGCTGGACCTGGCCGTCCTGGATGTCGAGGGCGCCATAGCGTCCCGGCGGGGAGACCGCGGTGACGGTGGCCTGCCGGCCATGTTCCCGGTGGAAGGCCGCCAAGGCCGTCAGATCGACGTCCGAAACCCCGTCGCCATAGGTCATGAAGAACGGCTCGCCGGGATCGAGATACTGGGCCACGCGCTTCAGGCGCCCGCCGGTCATGGTCTCCGGGCCGGTATCGACGAGGGTGACCCGCCAGTGTTCGTGATTGGTGGCGTGGTACTCGATCGACCCCTTGGCGAGATCGACGGTCAGGTCGGCGTTATGCAGCACGTAGTTGGCGAAGTACTCCTTCACCACATAGCCCTTGTAGCCAAGGCAGACGATGAAGTCGTTGAAGCCGTGGTGCGAGAACAGGGTCATGATGTGCCACAGGATCGGCCGGCCGCCGATCTCGATCATCGGCTTGGGCCGCAGGTGGCTTTCTTCCGAGATTCGCGTGCCGAGTCCGCCGGCCAGGATCACAGTCTTCATGTCTCGCCTGTCCGGCCCCGTCCTATCACGCGTCCCGCGCGCCAGTGGCGCGAAGCGATCCTCTCTTATCCCGGACCTTCACCGCTATGAAGCGGCAATGGCTTGCTCCCGCGCCCGCGGCGAGGGATGTCAGGCGCATGGCTGAAGCCCCGCTCGTCAACTTCATCATCGCCGGCGTGCAGAAGGGCGGCACGACCGCCTTGTTCGACTATCTGTCCGACGATTCCGACATCGCCCTCTCACGGGTGAAGGAAGTCCACTTCTTCGACGACGAGGACCAGGACTGGGCCAAGCCGGACTATGGCGCCTACCATCGCCAGTTCGACATGCCCGCCGGTCGTGACGGGCGCCCGTGCGGCGAGGCGACGCCGATCTACATCTACTGGCCGAACAGCCTGGAGCGGATCGCCGCCTACAATCCGGCGATGCGGATCGTCCTGGTGCTGCGCGACCCGGTGCAGCGCGCCTGGTCGCACTGGAGGATGGAATATGCGCGCGGGGCCGAGACCCGGCCTTTCGCCTGGTGCATCCGGGAGGGTCGCCAGCGGCTGTTCGAGGCCCAACCCTGGGGTCATCACCGGGAGTTCTCCTATGTCGAGCGCGGATTCTACGGTGAGCAGCTTGAGCGCCTGCTGAAGATTTTCCCGCAGGAACAGATTCTGGTGCTGAGGTCCGACGACCTGCGCACCGATCCCGCGACGGCGGTGACCAGGGTGCGCGGCCTGCTGGGCCTGCCGCCGGCGCTGGCTCCGCGTGCGCGGGAGGTGCACGTGGGGAGCGAGATGGACTACGGTTCCGAGCTCACCGAGGTCGACGCCCGGTTCCTGCGCGAGCTCTACGCGCCGGATCTCGCCCGGCTGCGGACGCTGGCAGGCATAGGTTTCGACTAGCCATGTTTTCGCACGGCGCGCGCGGGCCCCGCGTGTCGCCTGAAGGAGCCTGTCATCCATGCGCCTCGCCCGCTTGGTCATAGCCGGTCTCGTGGTCGGATGCGCCCCGGCCGCCACCACCAAGGCGGCGCCGGACGGCCTGACGCTCGCCTTCCCGCTCGCCTGCGAGATCGGCCGGACGTGCGAGGTCCAGCACTACGTCGACCGCGACGCCGGACCGGCCGTGCAGGACTACCGCTGCGGCCGGCGGACCTATGACGCGCACACCGGCGTCGACATCCGCCTTCCCGACATGGCCGCCCAGGCACGCGGCGTGGACGTGCTGGCGGCGGCCGCGGGGCGCGTCGTGCGGCTGCGGGACGGAGTGGCGGACATCTCGATCCGGGCCGCGGGCGCGCGGCCGGTCAGCGGCCAGGAATGCGGCAACGGCGTGGTGGTCCACCATGGCGGCGGGTGGGAGACGCAGTACTGCCACCTGGCGCGAGGCAGCGTGCGGGTGAAGGTGGGGGACAGCGTTGCGGCCGGCGCCCCGCTCGCCAGGGTCGGATTGTCGGGAAACACGGAGTTCCCTCACCTGCATCTGACCGTGCGCAGGGACGGCCAGGTCGTTGATCCGTTCGCGCCGGATGTGGGCGAGCAGGCTTCCTGCGCGCCCGGGAACTCGATGTGGACGCCGGAAGCCGCGCGCCGGATGACCTACAAGGCGGGCGCGGTGCTGAACGCCGGCTTCGCGGGCGCGCCGCCCACCATGGCCGACATCGAAGCCGGCGCGGTCGTCGGGCCGGCGCCGACATCCGACTATCTGATCCCCTATGTGCGGGCCATCGGCCTCGAACGCGGCGACGTCATCGAACTGGGTCTCAGAGGGCCGGACGGGGCGGTGCTGGCCTCTGGCGCCCAGCCGCCGCTCGACAACGACAAGGCTCACTACTTCGTCTATGTCGGCAAGCGCCGTCCGGCGTCCGGACCATGGCCGACCGGAAGCTACACGGCCGACTATCAGGTCCGCCGGAACGGAAAGCTTGTGCTCCAGCACCGGTTCGACGTCCGAATGTAGGCTCCCGGCCGACTTGCGGCGACGGCGAACCCGGAGCGTGCGCATTACCGATACGTGATCGGGCCGTCCCTTTCGCGGCGCGTCGTCCTGCGCTACAATCGAAAGTCAGCCTTGCTCTCCAGGGCTGTGTCGTTTGACCGGGCGGCGGGTTGCGAGACCTGTCGTCCGGTCTTCTACGTTCTGGGCGCCTGGTTCGCCGCTTCGGGCGAATTCAGGCCCGGATGTCCTCAGCAAATATGAAGCATTGACGAGGCCGATGCCGTCGCCGCTCGACGACGGCCTGGGTCAGGCAGGGCTGTGCTCCCTGGCCGCGACGCCTCGGCTGTCCCAGGGGTCCTCATTCCGCCGCTCGGACCGGGCGGATGACGTCGTCGCCAACCCCCGCCGATGACGGTCCCGGCCGTCACATCGAAGCGGCGCCGCGCACAAAAGAAAAGGGCCGCCCCGCAGGGGGGGCCCCGGCGGTTGAGTC